>NZ_WWCX01000069.1:0-32941 GCF_009857655.1 Duganella vulcania | reverse complement strand
CCAGCGCCAGGTCGGTGTCGGCGCGCGCGCGCCGCAGCCGCTCGCGGTAGGCCGGGTCGGCCGGCACGCGGTCGCCCAGCACGGCGTTGACCGGGCCGCGTTCGAAGGAGAGTTTTTCGGCGGCCACCATGGCGCGCTGCATCAGTTGCAGCGTCTGGTTGCCGGTGCCGGCGGCGCGGTAGTGCAGCCATTCGCCCCATAGCAGCCGCCCCAGCATGCCGCACACCAGCAAGGCCAGCACTGCGCCGGTGAGGGCGAATAATCGGGTTAATCTCATTGCTGCCAACCTGCATTCCAATTTGCTAGTTGGCAATATGCCACAAAGCGCGGCCGCTGTGGTTGTTGGGGGCGGGCCCGGCGTGAAATGAGACGGCTGTGTGCGGCTAATGGTAGGATGGCGGCCTCGCGTCACGGCACGGTGGTTTGTGTGGATGCAAAGCTTGAATGTTTAATAATTGAGGGAAGAACAAGATGTCTATGCAACGAGTTATGCTGCGCTCCAAGCTGCACCGGGTGACGGTCACGCAGGCGGATTTGAACTACGAGGGATCGTGCGGGATCGACCAGGACCTGTTGGACGCGGCCGATATCTGGGTCAACGAGAAGATCGAGCTGTACAACGTGAACAATGGCGAGCGTTTCGCCACGTATGCGATCCCGGGCCTGCGCGGCACGGGCGAGATTTCGCTGAACGGCGCCGCCGCGCGCCGCGCCCAGCTGGGCGACCTGCTGATCATCTGCACCTACGCGCCGATGAGTGAAGAGCAGGCCCGCGACTACAAGCCGAAAGTCGTGTTCGTCGACGACAAGAACAAGATCAAAGGCATGAAATAAACCCACTTGGGGTCAAGTCTGACATTCGGACACGAGCTCTTCAGTAGCGCCTGCTACAGAAGAGCTCGTGTCCGAATGTCAGACTTGACCCCAAATTACGTTTGGTTACGCAGCAGTTGCGACATGTACTGCGGCGTGATGCCCAGGAACGATGCCACCACCTTCTGCGAGATGCGCTGCTCCAGCCCCGGATATTCGCGGCGGAACGCGCTCAGCCGGCCCTGCGCCGGCGAGGCGCTCTGGTAGCGCCGCCGGCTCTGGTCGATGATGCCGCGCTCCGACACCTTCAAGTAGTAATCACGCAACAGCCCGTTGTGGTGCGCCAGCTTGCTGATCTCCAGCCAGTCCAGCCGGTATCCGTGCACCGCCGTCTCCGCCACCACGAAATTGAGCGCCGGCTCGTCGTCGCGCGCCCGCAGCAGGTCGTCGTGCGCGGCCGCGGTCTCGCCGTCGGTCAGGAAATGCAGGGTCACCTCGTTGCCGGTCTCGGTGATGAAGCCGGTCCGCGCCACCCCGCTGTGCAGCCAGTGCACGCTGGCGGCCACCACCCCGATGCGCTGCAGATACTCGCCCTTGCGCAGGCTCACCGCCACCGCCAGCGGCGCCAACAGGCGCGTCACCTCGTCATATGTGTCCGGCGTGACTTTGAAACGCCGGGCCACTGTCTCCCGGTACTTTGCTCTGTGATCTAAGAATGCCTGGTTCATTTTTGGTGGTGGTGTGCGTCCCGGCATGCGAATGGCCGTCGATAATCAGCCGGAAGTGTAAACGTTTTCTCAGTCCGTAACGCAAGTTTTGTTGTGAATCGGAATGTAAATCGAAAATATATTTGAAACTTCAACCAGTTGAACGAGTTGTCAAATTAGCGTTACCATAGACTAACAAAATGCCAGCCGGCAATTCAAGACCGGCCCCCACCTCAAGCGAATGGAGAATGGAATGAAAATAAGCGACCTCGGCATCGGACGGCGTTTATCGCTGGGATTTGCCGTCATCCTGGCGATCCTGATACTGAACACCGGACTGGGCATCTACCGTCTGCACGGCGTGGCCGAATCGACCCGCATCATGATGGAGCTGCCGCTGGCCAAGGAGCGCCTGATCGCCGACTGGTACCGCGTGGTGTTCGCCGGCATCCGCCGCACCACCGCCGTGGCCAAGAGCGCCGACCCGGTGCTGGCCACCTTCTTTGCCGAGGAAGCCAAGACCTCGACCGCCTACGCCCAGGGACTGATCAAGAAGATCGAGGAGCTGGCCACCGACGACGACAAGGCGCTCATGGCCGACCTGGTCAACACCCGCAAGGCCTACGTGGCGGCGCGCGACGGCGTCATGAAGTTCAAGGCCGCCGGCGACGCCGACCAGGCCAGCCGGCTGCTCGATGACGCGTACATCCCGGCCGCCAAGACCTACGAGGCGATGCTGCAGAAAATGCTGGACCACCAGCGCAAGGAGATCGACGCGGCCGCCGCCCGCATCGACCAGGTGGCCAAGGACAGCCGCAACCTGCTGGTGGCGATGGCGGTGCTGGTGGTGGCCTTCAGCGTGGCGTTCGCGTGGTGGCTGACGGCCGGCATCACCCGCCCCATCAACGAGGCGGTGGCGCTGGCCGAGTGCGTGGCCGGCGGCGACCTGGTCGAGCGCGGCCGCAGCGCCGCCAGCTACCATCAGGACGAGCCGGGCAAGCTGCTGCAGGCGCTGCACCGCATGTCGGCCGCGCTGGTGGGCATCGTCGGCGACGTGCGCAGCGGCACCGACGCCATCTCCACCGCCTCGTCGCAGATCGCCGCCGGCAACCTGGACCTGTCCTCGCGCACCGAGCAGCAGGCCAGCTCGCTCGAGGAGACCGCCTCGTCGATGGAGGAGTTGACCGCCACCGTCAAGCAGAACGCCGAGAACGCGCGCCAGGCCAACCAGCTGGCGGCGTCGGCCTCGGACGTGGCGCAGCGCGGCGGCGCCGTGGTGTCGGACGTGGTGCAGACCATGGCCTCGATCGACGCCTCGTCCAAGAAGATCGTCGACATCATCGGCGTGATCGACGGCATCGCCTTCCAGACCAACATCCTGGCGCTCAACGCCGCCGTTGAAGCGGCCCGCGCCGGCGAGCAGGGCCGCGGCTTCGCGGTGGTGGCGTCCGAGGTGCGCAACCTGGCGCAGCGCTCGGCCGGCGCGGCCAAGGAGATCAAGGCGCTGATCGACGATTCGGTCGGCAAGGTGGCGGCCGGCACGCGCCTGGTGGGCCAGGCCGGCAGCACGATGGAGGAGGTGGTCGGCAGCATCGGCCGGGTGACCGCCATCATGGCCGAGATCAGCACCGCCAGCAGCGAGCAGACCAACGGCATCGAGCAGATCAACAGCTCGATCACGCAGATGGATCAGGTGACGCAGCAGAACGCCGCGCTGGTGGAGCAGGCCGCCGCGGCGGCCGACGCGATGCAGGAGCAGGCGGCCCAGCTGGCGGCCGCGGTCAGCATCTTCAAGCTGGACGACGCCGCGCTGCGGCGCCCTCCGGTGCCGGGGCGCGCGCGTCCCGTGCTGGCCTGAAACAGGCTAAACGATCTAAACGATCTAAACGGTTTACGCCTTTTCCGGCGCGCCGATGAAGCGGTAGATCGCCGCGCCCAGCAGTGCGCCGGCGATCGGCGCGACCCAGAACAGCCACAGCTGGCTGGTGGCCCAGTCGCCCACGTACAGCGCCACGCCGGTGCTGCGCGCCGGGTTGACCGAGGTGTTGGTGACCGGGATGCTGATCAGGTGGATCAGGGTCAGGCCCAGGCCGATCGGCAGCGGCGCGAAGCCCTTTGGTGCGCGCTCGTCGGTGGCGCCCAGGATGATCAGCAGGAACATCATGGTCATCACCACTTCGGTCACCAGCGCGGCCAGCAGCGAGTAGCCGCCCGGCGAGTGGGCGCCGTAGCCGTTGGAGGCGAAGCCGCCCATGACGTCGAAGCCGGCCTTGCCGCTGGCGATGGTGTACAGCACGCCGCCGGCGACGATCGCGCCCAGCACCTGCGCGACGATGTACGGCACCAGCTTATTGGCCGGAAAGCGGCCGCCGGCCCACAGGCCGATCGACACCGCCGGGTTCAGGTGGCAGCCCGAGATGTGGCCGATGGCGTAGGCCATGGTCAGCACCGTCAGGCCGAAGGCCAGCGACACGCCCAGCAGGCCGATGCCGACGCCGGGAAAGGCCGCCGCCAGCACCGCGCTGCCGCAGCCGCCGAGCACCAGCCAAAACGTTCCGAAAAATTCCGCGCCATATTGTTTCATGTGGTTCCCCATATCTTGAGTGGTCGATTTTGCATCATTTCAATGCAACGTTGGCAATCTAACCGGGAAGCGCGTAAATGTCGAGTCCGGAGTAGCCGCGCGGCTTCCACAATGATAGTAATTGGGCGCCCGGCAGGCGGTTGCGCGGGTGCAACAGGTGCGCGGGCGGCGTGCCCACCGGGCCGCATCGGAACGTTAAATAATTTCCCTTCGGAAGCTATTTAAAATCCTGTCGCGTAAAACACCCGATACAATTGAACCGCCGCCTACATTGTGGCGCGGGCTTTATTTCTGGGATACAGTTGGATTCACGGCGCCCTGCGAACGCGGCGCCGGCACACTACAGTGGGGTGGCATCCAGTGAAGAACAATAGCGGATTCGACAGCAAATTGCTGCTGCCCTTCGGCCTGGCCGGCGGCGGCGCCCTGGGGACCATCGTGGCCGGCTGGAGCGCGTGGGGCTGGTACACCATCCTGTGGGCGGCGCTGCTCTTTGCCGCCGCGGCCTGGAGCGTGCGCGGCGCCGGCCTGGCCGGCGGCGGCGAGCATGCCATGATCGAGAACTACCTGGCCGCGCGCGAACGCTTCGGCGACGCCGTGCTGCCGATCTGGTGCCGCCATATCGAAAATTCCCGCAGCCAGATGGAGGAGGCGGTGGCCGACCTGGCCGGGCGCTTCTCCAACATCGTCGACAAGCTCGACGACGCGGTCCACGTGTCCAGCCACGACAGCGGCAAGGGCGGCGGCAGCGCCATGACCGAGCTCTTCTCGCGCAGCGAAACCCAGCTCGGCTCGGTGGTGACGTCGATGAAGTCGGCCATGTCGTCCAAGCAGGCCATGCTGGCGCAGATCAAGGACCTGGAACGCTTCACGCGCGAACTGCGCGACATGGCCGAGGGCGTGGCCAGCATCGCCGCCCAGACCAACCTGCTGGCGCTGAACGCCGCGATCGAGGCCGCGCGCGCCGGCCCGGCCGGGCGCGGCTTCGCGGTGGTGGCCACCGAGGTGCGCAACCTGTCGAGCCGCTCGGCCGAGACCGGCCGCAACATCTCCAACCGCGTCGGCCTGATCAGCAGCGCCATCCTGGCCGCCAGCCAGGCGGCCGAGCTGTCGAGCGAGCAGGAGGACAAGTCCATGCAGTCGGCCGAGGGCATGATCGCCGCCGTGCTGCAGGACTTCCGCGCGATGACCGACGCGCTGGTGCAGTCGTCCGACAAACTCAAGCAGGATAGCATCGGCATCCAGGGCGAGGTCGGCGAGGCGCTGGTGCAGCTGCAGTTCCAGGACCGCGTCAGCCAGGTGATGGCGCACGTGCGCGAGAACATGGAACAGCTGCCGGCGCTGCTGCGCGACAACCGCGAACGCTACGAGGCCGGCCAGGTGCTCGAGCCGCTCGACGCCGGGCCGCTGCTGGGCGACCTGCAGAAGACCTACGCCATGGCCGAGGAGCACGCGGTGCACGGCGGCTCCAGCCACGCCGCGCCGGTGGCGGCGGCGGCCGACGAGATCACCTTTTTCTGATGTTTAAACGGGGAACAGAACATGGCTAAAACCATCATGGTGGTCGACGATTCGGCCTCGCTGCGGCAAGTGGTCGGCATCGCGCTCAAGGGCGCGGGCTACGACGTCATCGAAGGGCGCGACGGCGTCGACGCGCTGTCCAAGTGCACCGGCCAGAAGATCCACCTGGTCGTGTGCGACGTCAACATGCCCAACATGGACGGCATCACCTTCGTGCGCCAGTTCAAGCAGCTGCCGCTGTACAAATTTACGCCGGTCATCATGCTCACCACCGAGTCGCAGGAGAGCAAGAAGGAAGAGGGCAAGGCGGCCGGCGCCAAGGCCTGGGTGGTCAAGCCGTTCAAGCCCGAGGTGCTGCTGGGCGCGGTGGCCAAACTTGTGATGCCATAACCTGACGGAGGACGCCATGTCCGATGCAAACGGGGCCGCCGTGGCCCGCGTCGCCCTTGACGGCGAGATGACCATCTACCGCGCCGCCGACCTCAAGGCGACCGTGCTGGACGCGCTGCGCAAGACCCAGGTGCTGGAGCTCGACCTGTCCGGCGTCACCGAGCTCGACACGGCCGGCCTGCAGGTGCTGATGCTGGCCAAGCAGACCGCCCACGCCGACCAGCGCGAACTGCGCCTGGTCAAGCACAGCCCGGCGGTGCTGGAGATCTTCGACATGCTGGACCTGGGCGCCTTCTTTGGCGACCCCCTGCTGATGCACGCCTGACCGCCTTATTCGCATTCATCTGTTTCATTTTGTTCCGAGGGCATGACCATGAACCTGGACGAAGCACTACAGACCTTCATCACCGAAAGCCGCGAGCTGCTGGAGGACATGGAGAACGCGCTGCTCAACGTCGACATCGCGGGCGAGCAGGGCGAGGCGATCAACGCCATCTTCCGCGCGGCGCACACCATCAAGGGCTCGGCCGGGCTGTTCAGCCTGGACCACATCGTCGCCTTCACCCACGTGGTCGAGAGCCTGCTTGACGAGGTGCGCGACGGCCGCGTCACGCTCAACGACGAGATGATCGTGCTGCTGCTGTCGTGCTGCGACTACCTGTCCGGCATGACCGACGCGCTGGCCGCCGGCCGGCTGGAGGCCGACCCCGACACCGCGCCGGAAGGCGAGATGCTGCTGCAGCAGCTGCGCCGCCACATGGCGGGCGGCTCGGCCGAGGCGCACGCCGCGCCGGCGCAGGCGCCGCTGGCGGTGCACGCCGAGCCGGGCGTCGAGCGCATCGACAAGGACAGGGGCGACAGCGACTACTGGCACATCTCGCTGCGCTTCGGCCGCGGCGTGCTGCAGAACGGCATGGACCCGATCGCCTTCCTGCGCTACCTGGCCAAGCTGGGCCGGATCGTCGGCATCGCCACCGTGCCCGACGCGCTGCCGGCCGCCGACGACATGGACGCCGAGCTGTGCTACCTGGGCTTCGAGATCGCCTTCGACAGCACGGCCGACCGCGAGGCCATCGCCGGCGTGTTCGAGTTTGTGCAGGACGACTGCGAGATCCGCATCATCCCGCCGCACAGCAAGGTGTCGCACTACGTCGACCTGATCCGCGCGCTGCCGGAGCAGGCCGCGCGGCTGGGCGAGATCCTGGTGCGCTGCGGCAGCGTCACCGCGCACGAGCTCGAGGGCGCGCTGCACCAGCAGTCCCATCCGGCCAACCCGCAGGACGACGCCCCGCCGCAGCAGCTGGGCAGCATCCTGGTCGACGCCGGCAACGTGCCGCCGGTGGTGGTCGAGGCCGCGCTGGCCAAGCAAAAGCAGGTCAGCGAGCAGAAGGCGCAGGAGAGCCGCTCGATCCGCGTCGACTCCGACAAGCTGGACCGGCTGATTGACCTGGTGGGCGAGCTGATCATCGCCGGCGCGCGCGCCAACATGATCGGCCAGCACATCCAGAACACCGAGCTGCAGGAATGCACGTCCACGCTGTCGGGCCTGGTGGAGGAGGTGCGCGACGCCGCGCTCGAGCTGCGCATGGTCAAGATCGGCGCCACCTTCAACCGCTTCCAGCGCGTGGTGCACGACGTCGCGCGCGAGCTGGGCAAGGACATCGGCCTGATCGTCGACGGCGAGGACGCCGAACTGGACAAGACCGTGGTGGAGAAGATCGGCGATCCGCTGATGCACCTGGTGCGCAACGCCATGGACCACGGCATCGAGCCGGCCGAGGTGCGGGTGGCCAACGGCAAGCCGGCCAAGGGCATGATCAAGCTCAACGCCTTCCATGAATCGGGCAGCATCGTCATCGAGGTCAGCGACGACGGCGGCGGCCTGCGCAAGGAGAAGATCCTGGCCAAGGCGGTCGAGCGCGGGCTGGTCGACCCCGAGCGCAAGCTCAGCGACAGCGAGATCTACAACCTGATCTTCGAGGCCGGCTTCTCCACCGCCGAGAAGATCACCAACCTGTCCGGGCGCGGGGTCGGCATGGACGTGGTCAAGCGCAACATCACGGCCCTGCGCGGCAGCGTCGACGTCTCCAGCAAGGAGGGCGCCGGCACCACCGTCACCGTGCGCCTGCCGCTGACCCTGGCCATCATTGACGGCTTCCTGGTGCAGGTGGGCGCCTCGGTGTTCGTGATCCCGCTCGACATGATCGAGGAGTGCATCGAGTACGCCACCGAGCCGGGCCAGGACTACTGCAACCTGCGCGGCCAGGTGCTGCCGTTCGTGCGGCTGCGCGGGCTGTTCCGCATTGACGGCGCGGCCACGCGGCGCGAGAGCATCGTCGTGCTCAAGCTGGGCAACCAGCGCGCCGGACTGGTGGTCGACACGCTGCTGGGCGAGTTCCAGACCGTCATCAAGCCGCTCAGCCCGCTGTTCAGCGAAGTCAAATGCATCAGCGGCTCCACCATCCTGGGCAGCGGCGAGGTGGCGCTGATCCTGGACGTGGCCGCGCTGATGCACACCGTCAGCGGCAAGGGCGCCACGGCGGCGCTGGCCGCCTGACCGCCGAACCGATCAACCCCGCGAAGAGGACACCATGCACACCGCAGCGAACAACCTGGCCGCCAACGCGGTCACCTACGGCAGCAGCGCCATCGTGGCGCTGCAGAGCGGCGCCGCCCTGCCCAGCCAGTTCCTGACCTTCATGCTGGGCGACGACCCGTACGCGGTCGGCATCCTGCACATCAAGGAGATCATCGAATACGGCGCGCTGGCCACGGTGCCGATGATGCCGCCCTGCGTGCGCGGCGTGATCAACCTGCGCGGCGCGGTGGTGCCGGTGATGGACCTGTCGGCGCGCTTCGAGCGCGGCCCCAGCGCGATCGGCAAGCGCAGCTGCATCGTCATCGTCGAGGTGGACGGCGGCGACGGCAAGCAGGTGCTGGGCATGCTGGTGGACGCGGTCAACGCGGTGGTGGAGATCGCGGCCGGCGACATCGAGCCGGCGCCGTCGTTCGGCACCCGCATCCGGCCCGACTTCATCGCCGGCATCGGCAAGTGCAACGGCAAGTTCGTGATCCTGCTCGACATCGGCCGCGTGCTGTCGAGTGAGGAGATCGTCGAGATGGCGCGCGGCACCGTGGCCGGCTACCACGCCTGAGGCGGCGCCATGGCAGCCGTGATGATCACCGACCGCGAGTTCCTGCAGTTCCAGCGCTTCATCTACGAGGCGGCCGGCATCTGCATGGCCAACGGCAAGCAGGCGCTGGTCAGCGGCCGGCTGGCCAAGCGCCTGGCGCACTACCAGCTCGACAGCTACGGCGACTACCTGCGCCTGCTCGAGAGCCGCGCCCAGCCGGCCGAGCTGCAGGTGGCGGTCGACCTGTTGACCACCAACGAGACCTATTTCTTCCGCGAGCCCAAGCACTTCGCGCTGCTGCGCGAGCTGGCGCTGGAGGCGCGCGACCGGCACGCCACCATGCGCGTGTGGAGCGCGGCCAGCTCCAGCGGCGAGGAGGCCTACAGCGTGGCCATGGTGCTGGCCGACGTGCTGGACGAGGCGCCGTGGGAAGTGCTGGGCACCGACATCAGCACCCGCGTGCTGGAGCGCGCCCGCCGCGGCCACTATCCGCTGGAACGGGCCAGCCAGATGCCGCTGCCCTACCTGAAGCGCTACTGCCTCAAGGGCCAGGGCAGCGAGGCCGGCACGCTGCTGGTCGAGCGGTCGCTGCGCCAGCGGGTGCAGTTCCGCCACCTGAACCTGAACGAGCCCCTGCCCAAGCTGGGCAACTTCGACGTCATCTTCCTGCGCAACGTGATGATCTACTTCAACCTGGCGACCAAGCGCCAGGTGGTGTCGCGCCTGCTGGCGCTGCTGCGCCCGGGCGGCTACTTCCTGATCGGCCACTCGGAGACGCTGAACGACATCAACGACACCCTGGTCGCCGTGGCCCCCTCGATCTATCGCAAGCCATGATAGCGACGCCGACCATGCCCGACTCCAAGCTCATCGATATCTTTCTGATGCCCGGCGATTACTTCGTTGGCGATGAGCAGTTCCGCGTGCGCACGCTGCTGGGGTCGTGCGTCTCGGTCACGCTGTGGCATCCGGCCCTGCGCATCGGCGCCATGTCGCACTTCCTGCTGCCGGGCAGCGGCCGCCGCAAGAGCCACGACAAGCCCGGCATGTACGGCGCCGACGCCATGGACCTGCTGATCAGCGGCATGCTGCGCCGTGGCGTGCCGCTGGCCCAGTGCCAGGGCAAGATCTTCGGCGGCGCCGCCATGTTCCCCCGCAATATCAAGGTGCGCGACATCGGCCTGCAGAATGGCGACTACGCGCGCAGCCTGTTGCAGCAGCAGGGCATCCGGGTGGTGTCCGAGAGCCTGTTCGGCGAGGGCCACCGGCAGCTGATCTTCACCATCCGCAGCGGCGAGGTGCTGAGCCGGCAGGTGCCGCCGGAACTGGCCGGCGGTCCGGCGTCGCCGCACAAGGAGAAGCTATGAGCCCAATCAACGTGATGATCGTCGACGACTCGGCCGTGGTGCGCCAGGTGCTCAGCAGCCTGCTGAACGCGGCGCCCGGCATCAAGGTCGGCCACGCGGTGGCCAATCCGCTGCTGGCGATCGAGCGCATGAAGACCGAGTGGCCGGACGTGATCGTGCTTGACGTCGAGATGCCCAAGATGGACGGCATCACCTTCCTGCGCAAGATCATGGGCGAGCGGCCGACGCCGGTGGTGATCTGCTCGACGCTGACCGAGAAGGGCGCCCAGACCTCGGTCGAGGCGCTGTCGGCCGGCGCGGTGGCCATCATCACCAAGCCGCGGCTGGACCTCAAGCAGTTCCTGCACGATTCCGCCGACGAGCTGGTGTCGGCGGTGCGGGCGGCGGCCGGCGCCCGCGTCGGCAAGCTGGTCAACCGGCCGGCGCCGCCGCCGGTCACGGCCAAGCTCAACGCGGACGCCATCCTGCCGCCGTCCGAATACCGGCCGATGACCACCACCACCGAGCGCGTGGTGGCGGTCGGCACCTCGACCGGCGGCACCCAGGCGCTGGAGGAGGTGCTGACGGCGCTGCCGCGCGTCTCGCCCGGCATCGTGGTGGTGCAGCACATGCCGGAGAAATTCACCGCCGCCTTCGCCGCGCGGCTCGACAGCGTGTGCCAGGTGCGGGTCAAGGAGGCGGCCAACAACGACCGCGTGCTGCAGGGGCTGGTGCTGATCGCGCCCGGCGGCAAGCACATGCTGCTGCGCCGCACCGGCGCCCAGTACTATGTCGAGGTGGTGGACGGCCCGCTGGTGAACCGCCACCGGCCCTCGGTGGACGTGCTGTTCCGCTCGGCCGCGCGCGCGGCCGGCGCCAACGCGCTGGGCGTGATCATGACCGGCATGGGCGACGACGGCGCCGCCGGCATGCTGGAGATGCACAAGGCCGGCGCCCGCACCGTGGCCCAGGACGAGGCCAGCTGCGTGGTGTACGGCATGCCCAAGGAGGCGGTCAAGCGCGGCGGGGTGGAGAAGTCGCTGCCGCTGAACGCGATCTACCGCGAAATCCTGCAACAGCTTTCCTACTGACGGCGCCATCGTGAGCACCTCCATCCTGTCCGCCAGCCCCGCCGCCCCGCTGCACGTATGGAGCGGCCAGCGCGTGCTGGTGGTGGAGGACAGCCTGGTGCAGCGCGGCTACCTGGTCGGCCTGCTGCGCCAGCTGGACTTCGGCGAGGTGCTGGAGGCGGCCGACGGCGTCGAGGCGCTGGCGGTGCTGGAGCGCCTGGGCGGCGATGGCGTGTTCCTGGTGCTCACCGACCTGGAGATGCCGGGCATGGACGGCATCGAGCTGACCTGCCAGCTGCGCGAGCGCCAGCTGGCGCGCAACCTGATCGTGGTCAGCGCGCGCGATCCGCGCCTGCTGGAGGTGATCGAGAGCATGAACTTCGAGGATGCCTGCATGGACCTGCTGGGCACGCTGCTCAAGCCGGTGCAGCTGGACGCGCTGGCCATGCTGCTCGACCGCGCCGGCAAGAAGACCATCGTCAGCCCGGCCTGCGCGCGGCCGGAGATGCCGCCGCCGGAAGAGCTGGCGCAGGCCATCGCGCGCCAGGAATTCCTCCCCCACTTCCAGCCCAAGGTGACCATCCAGAACGGCCACCTGAAAGGCCTGGAGGCGCTGGCGCGCTGGCAGCACCCCACGCGCGGGCTGCTGGCGCCGCTGTACTTCATCGAGGCGCTGGAGGGCACGCCGCTGATGGAGGAGTTCACGCTGCTGATGGTGCGCCAGGTGCTGGACCGGCTGCTGGAGTGGAAGCGGCACGGCCTGCCGCCGCTGACGGTGTCGGTCAACCTGTCGGCCGACAACCTGGCCGAGCGCAGCTTCATCGACCGCCTGATGGCGCTGGTGAGCGGCTCGGGCGTGCCGCCGCCGGCGCTGGTGTGGGAAGTGACCGAGACCAGCGTGATGCGCCAGCTGTCGCAGGCGCTGACCAACATGGGACGGCTGCGGCTGATGGGCTTCGGCCTGGCGATGGACGATTTCGGCATCGGCTACTCGTCGATGCAGCAGTTCGCCCGCTGCCCGTTCACCGAGCTCAAGATCGACCGCGCCTTCGTGCACGGCGCCTGGCAGTGGCCGAACCGCCACATGGTGCTCAAGAGCGCGCTGGACCTGGGCCAGAGCCTGGGCGTGGCCACCGTGGCCGAGGGCGTGGAGACGCTGGCCGACTGGAGGCTGCTGCGCAGCCTGGGCTGCGACATGGCGCAGGGCTACCTGCTGGCCAAGCCGATGCCGGCCGGCGAGCTGGTGGCGTGGATCCGCCACGAGCGGCGCCGCCTGCGCGAACTGGCGGAGCAACCGTAGTCCGACGATACCAAACAGTTTTATCACCTGGGGGTCCATATGCTGTCTACATTAACGGTTAGAGCCAAGCTCATCATCCTGCTGTCGGTGGCGGTGCTGGCGCTGGTGGTGGTGGTCGCGATCGCCTTCACCGGCATGCGGCAGGACGCGGCCATGCTGATGGAGGTCGGCAAGAACCGGCTGCCGTCGGTGCAGGGGCTGCTGCAAGTGAGCGAAGGCCAGACCGCGATACGCTCGGCCAACCGCGCCATGGATACGGTGGCGGCCTACCCCGAAGACTTCGACCAGATCGCGCAGCAGATCAAGCGCAAGCAGGAGATCTGGGCCGGCATCGACAAGGGCTGGAAGATCTACGAGCCGCTGCCCCAGGAGCCGGAGGAGGAGGCGCTGTGGAAGGTGTTCGTCAAGCAGTGGGATGCCTGGAAGGCGCACGACACCGCGATCGGCGAGGCGGCCGCCAGGATCGCGCGGGCCGGCGCCGGTCCGCACAAGGAGCTGTACGTCGCGCTGCACAAGGCCATCTCGGAAGCCGGGCCGTTCTTCCACGAGGCCGAGGAGAGCTTGAACAAGCTGGTGGCGCTGAACGTCGGCTACGGCGACGCCGCCGTGCGCCAGGCCGACGCCTCGTCCGCGCGCGCGCTCAACCTGATGTACGTCACCGGCGGCGTGGCGCTGGCGCTGCTGGTGGCGATCGGCCTGCTGATCCTGAACGGCATCATGCGCCAGCTGGGCGGCGATCCGGCCTATGCGGCCGAGATCGTGCGCCAGGTGGCGGACGGCGATCTCAGCGCCGACATCGCGCTCCGCAACGGCGACAGCACCAGCCTGCTGGCGGCGATGAAGGGCATGATCGACAAGCTGTCGCACGTGGTGCAGGAGGTGAACAACGGCGCCGAGTCGCTGGCCAGCGCCTCCGAGGAGGTCAGCGCCACCGCGCAGGCGCTGTCGCAGGCCGCCAGCGAGCAGGCCGCCGGCACCGAGGAGACCAGCGCCTCGGTCGAGCAGATGACGGCGTCGATCTCGCAGAACACCGAGAACGCCAAGGTCACCGACGGCATCGCCAGCAAGGCGGCGCTGGAGGCGGCCGAGGGCGGCGAGGCGGTCGAGTCGACGGTGGCGGCGATGCGGCAGATCGCCAAGAAGATCGGCATCATCGACGACATCGCCTACCAGACCAACCTGCTGGCGCTGAACGCGGCGATCGAGGCGGCCCGCGCCGGCGAGCATGGCAAGGGTTTCGCGGTGGTGGCGGCCGAGGTGCGCAAGCTGGCCGAGCGCAGCCAGGTGGCGGCGCAGGAAATCGAGCAGGTGGCGTCGAGCAGCGTGCAGCTGGCCGAGAAGGCCGGCCGCCTGCTCAGCGAGATGGTGCCCAACATCCGCCGCACCTCCAACCTGGTGCAGGAGATCACGGCGGCGTCGGAGGAACAGTCGGCCGGCGTCGGCCAGATCAACGCCGCCGTCACCCAGCTGAGCCAGACGACCCAGCAGAACGCCTCCAGTTCCGAGGAGCTGGCCGCCACCGCCGAGGAGATGAGCGGCCAGGCCGAGCAGCTGCAGCAGACCATGTCCTTCTTCAAGCTGGCCGGCGCTTCGCGGCCGGGGCGTCCGGCCGTGGCGCGCAAGCCGGGCAAGCCGGGGCCGCAGGGCAAGGCGCCGGCGCGGCCGCGCGACAGCCACCGCATGGCGGAAATGAGCGATCCCGACGAATCGCATTTCGTCAAATTCTGAGCGAGGCGGCGATGAACACCATGACCATGCCAGCACAATACCTCAGCTTCATGCTGGGCCAGGAGATGTTCGCCATCGGCATCCTGGCGGTGCGCGAGATTCTTGAATACGCCGGCGTGACGCCGGTGCCGCAGATGCCGGCCTGTATCAGCGGCGTCATCAACCTGCGCGGCACGGCGGTGCCGGTGCTGGACCTGGCGCGCCGGCTGGAGCGCGCGCCGTCGCCGATCGGCAAGCGCACCTGCATCATCGTGGTCGAGGTCGACAGCGGCGATGACGGCGCCTTCGTGATCGGCATCCTGGTCGACGCCGTCAACGCCGTGCTCGACATACCGCCGGCCGAGATCGAGCCCGCGCCCAGCTTCGGCGCCCAGGTGCGCGCCGAGCTGCTGCAGGGCATAGGCAAGGTGGACGGCCGCTTCGTGCTGCTGCTCAACGTGCAGCACGTGGTGGCGGCCAGCGAACTGGCCGCGCTGGCCGAGGGCGGCGCGCTGGCGCAGGCTTCCTAGCCGGCGCATCCCGCGACTTCGTGGGATGCGCGCCACAGGTGGGAATTGGTGACATTTACTGCGGTCGATTGGTTCACAATGACACGTGACCCCCGCCGCAAACTGGAGAGTACGCTCATGTTCAAGCAGATGAAAATGGAAACCCGGCTGCATGCCGGCTTTGGCGGCATCGTGCTGCTGGTGGTGCTGCTGGGCGTGATCGCGTTCGCCAAGCTGAGTTCGCTGCACGCGCACTGGAACGATTTCGAGTCCATCACGCTGGCGCGCAAGAACGCCGTGCTGGAAGGCGTCACCGCCCACGGCGAGGCGGTCCATCACTTCAAGAATTACATGCTGCGCGGCGGCGACAACAACAGCAAGTTCCGCGCCGACCTGGCCGCCATCGACAAGAGCATGGGCGACTACAAGGCGGCCGGCGGCCTCACGCCCGAGGAGCAGGCGCTGCTGGGCGAAGTGATGGCCGGCACCCGCAGCTACGGCGACAGCATGACCCAGCTGGAAGCCATGCATGAGAAGGGCATGTCGGCGCAGGAGATGGACAAGTCCATCAAGGGCGCGGACGAAGCCATCGCCAGCGCCTTCCGCAAGCTGCTCAAGGTCAACGACGGCGAGACCAAGGCCGAATCGGCCGCCATGACCGAAGTGACCGACTCGGCCAAGCGGCTGATCCTGGGCATGGACATCCTGATCTCGGTGCTGGGCTGCGTGCTGGCGGTGTGGCTGGCGCGCAGCCTGTCGGGCATCGTGCGCGAGGTGCAGGCGGTGGTCGGCAGCCTGGCCGGCGCCTCCGAGGAGGTGAGCTCGACCGCGCAATCGCTGTCGCAGGCGGCCAGCGAGCAGGCCGCCGGCGTGGAGGAAACCAGCGCCTCGATCGAGCAGATGACGGCGTCGATCGCGCAGAACACCGAGAACGCCAAGGTCACCGACGGCATCGCCACCCAGGCCGCGGTGGACGCCGCGCGCGGCGGCGAGGTGGTCAAGGCCACGGCGATGGCGATGAAGCAGATCGCCAGCAAGATCAGCATCATTGACGACATCGCGTACCAGACCAATCTGCTGGCGCTGAACGCGGCGATCGAGGCGGCCCGTGCGCACGAGCACGGCAAGGGCTTCGCGGTGGTGGCGGCCGAGGTGCGCAAGCTGGCCGAGCGCAGCCAGGTGGCCGCGCAGGAAATCGGCAAGGTGGCGGCCGACAGCGTGGAGCTGGCCGAGCAGGCCGGCCAGATGTTCGACGCGCTGGCGCCGAACATCCGCAAGACGTCCGAGCTGGTGCAGGAGATCGCGGCGGCGTCGGAGGAGCAGAGCTCCGGTGTACGGCAGATCAACAGCGCGGTGGTTCAGCTGAGCCAGACCACCCAGGTCAACGCGGCCAGCTCGGAGGAACTGGCGGCCACGTCGGAGGAGATGAGCGCCCAGGCCGAGCAGCTGGGCCTGTTGATGGCGGTGTTCAAGCAGTACACGGTCGCCACGCCGCAGCGCAGTGCGGCGCCGCGCCGTGCCGCCGTGCTGAACGCGGGCGCCAGGGCGCAGCGTCCGGCGCGCAAGCTCGACCTGGTGGCCGACGGCGCGCCGGACGAGACCAAGTTTACGCGCTTCTGATTACGGCTTGACGAACTTCAGCGTCATGCGGTCGCTCTCGCCGATGGCCTTGTACTTGGCGCGGTCCTCGTCCTTGTTGGCGTAGGTCGGCGGCAGCGCCCACACGCCGCCTTTGTGCTCGGCGTTGTCCTTGGGATTGGCGTTGACCTCCGACTGGTCGGCCAGCTTGAAGCCCGCCGCCTCGGCCAGGCCGATCACATATTTCTCGTGCATATAGCCGGTGCTGGCGTCCTTGTCCTGCGTCTTGGCGGCCGGCAGGCGGTGCTCGACCACGCCGAACACGCCGCCCTTTTTCAGGCTGGTGTAGACGCTGCCGAACAGCACCTTCAGGTTGTCCGGCCCGGTTTCCATCCAGTTGTGGACATTGCGGAAGGTGAGCACCATGTCGACGCTGCCGGCCGGCGCGAACTCATACTTGCGCGGCGGCGAGAACACGCCCAGCGCCACCTTGTTGTACACCTCCGGCTTGGCGTTCAGGCGCGCCATGAAGCGCTCGGCTCCCTTGCGCTCGTTGGCGTCGGGCGAGGCCAGGTCGTTGCCGGCGGCGATCAGCTTGCCGTGGTCGCGCAGGTAGGGCGCCAGGATCTCGGTGTACCAGCCGCCGCCCGGCGCCAGTTCGACCACGGTCATGTTCGGCTTGATGCCGAAAAAGCTCAACGTCTCATACGGATGGCGATAGACATCGCGCTCCACATTGGCCGGCGTGCGCGACGGCGCCGCGATGGCGGCCTTCAGCGCCGCGTCCTCGGCGGCGAAGGCGCCGCCCGCGATCAGCATGCTGGTGGCGAGGATGGCAAGTACGGTTCGTTTCATGCAGGGTCTCCTGATGGATCATGGTTGTGGCGATGCGCAGCCGCTCGCCCAGCGCGATCATCGGCCAACCTTGCCAGATGGTCAAGCGAATTGGGACGGACACCCGGCGGACACTTGCGGACACTCCCGGACACTCGCGCGGACAGTCCGGCGGACATCCGGGCCACGGCAAACATGGCAAATGCACCAACTTGCAACATGAATACCCGTGGCACACATTTTGCCTATCTCGTTCCTTAATCCGGCGCTAATATTGCAAAACCCGCGGAAACGGCGGCGGATATTCAGGTGTAGTGCGAAGCAACGAGCGGTAACGAAGTAGTTCCAGCTGGAAGAGCAAATAAAAAGCAGAATCCCGGGCGACCGGCCCGCAATCTAATCCTTGCTGTTACGTTTTTGGAGATACGATGGAACGACGTGCATTCCTCAATGTTAGTAGTCTGGCCCTGGGTACGATGTTGCTGCCCGCCTTCGGCCGCGCAATCGCGGCGGAAGAGCTGCTCAAGCCAGTCGCCCTTCAATTCAAGAAAATGCTGGCCGACACCGCGATGACCGCGGCGACCCAGGCCGGCGCCTCCTACTGCGACGTGCGCGTGGGACGCTACCTGAACCAGTTCATCACCACGCGCGACCTGAACGTCGAAAACGTGGTCAACACCGAATCGGCCGGCGTCGGCGTGCGCGTTATCGCCGGCGGCGCCTATGGCTTTGCCGCCACCAACGACATGACGCCGGACGGCGTGGCGGCCGCCGCGCGCCAGGCGGTCGCCATCGCCAAGGCCAACGCCAAGCTGCAGACCGAGCCGGTGATCCTGGCCCCGGTCAAGGGCGTGGGCGAAGTGGCGTGGGCCACGCCCATCGTCAAGGACTGGCGCACCGTCGCCATCAAGGACAAGGCCGAGCTGCTGATCGCCGCCAACAAGGCCGGCATGGAGGGCGGCGCCAGCTTCATGCAGTCGCTGCTGTTCCAGGTGAACCAGCAGAAGTACTTCGCCTCCACAGACGGCTCCTACATCGACCAGGACATGCACCGCCTGTGGATGCCGGTGTTCGCCACTGCGGTCGACCAGAAGACCAACAAGTTCCGCTCGCGCCAGGGCCTGTCGGCGCCGGTCGGCATGGGCTACGAATACCTGGACGCCCGCCCCGAGCACAAGATCAAGGCGGCCGGCGGCGTGACCACGCTGTACACCAAGTCCTACGACCTGATCGAGGACGCGCGCGCGGCCGGCAAGCAGGCCAAGCAGAAGCTGACCGCCAAGTCGGTCGAGCCGGGCAAGTACGACCTGGTGCTGTCGCCGGAACACCTGTGGCTGACCATCCACGAATCGGTCGGCCACCCGACCGAGCTCGATCGCGTGCTGGGCTACGAGGCCAACTACGCCGGCACCAGCTTCGCCACGCTGGACAAATGGCAGTCGAAGAAATTCAAGTACGGCTCGGAACTGGTCAACATCGTGGCCGACAAGACCACGCCCGGTTCGCTGGCCAACGTCGGCTACGACGACGAAGGCGTCAAGTGCAAGCGCTGGGACATCATCAAGGACGGCATCCTGGTCAACTACCAGGCCACGCGCGACCAGGCCCACATCATCGGCGAGAAGGAATCGCACGGCTGCTCGTACGCGGACAACTGGAGCAGCGTGCAGTTCCAGCGCATGCCCAACGTCTCGCTGCAAGCCGGTAAGAAGAAGATGACCCCGGACGAGATGGTCAAGGACGTCAAGAAGGGCATCTACATCGTCGGCGACGGCTCCTTCTCGATCGACCAGCAGCGCTACAACTTCCAGTTCGGCGGCCAGCTGTTCTACGAAATCAAGAACGGCAAGATCGGCGAGATGCTGGAGGACGTGGCCTACCAGTCGAACACCCAGGAGTTCTGGAACGCCTGCGCCGGCTTGTGCGACGAGCGCGATTGGCGCATGGGCGGCTCCTTCTTCGACGGCAAAGGGCAGCCTTCGCAGGTGTCGGTGGTGTCGCATGGCGCCAGCACGGCGCGCTTCAACGGCATCAACGTCATCAACACCGCACGCAAAATCGGCTAAGCCCTGGAGACCACGAGATGAAGAATTTGAGTCAAGACGAAGCAAAACGTATCTGCGACAAGGTGCTGTCGCTTTCCAAGGGCGACCAGTGCGAAGTGAACATCACCGGCAGCCGCAAGGGCAATATCCGCTACGCGCGCAACGCCGTGTCCACCGCCGGCTTGATCGAGGATACGCAGATGACCGTGTCGGTCGCCTTCGGCAAGAAGCAGGGCATCGCCAGCATCAACGAGTTTGACGACAAGTCGCTGGAAAAAGCCGTGCGCCGCGCGGAGGACCTGGCACGCCTGGCGCCGGAGAATCCGGAGTTCATGCCGACGCCGACCAAGCAGGAATACAAGGCCAGCCAGACCTTCTTCCAGAAGACCGCCGACATCGATCCCGAATTCCGCGCGCAGGTGGCGGCTTACAGCATCGAGAACAGCAAGAAGAACAAGCTGGTGGCGGCGGGCTTCTTCACCGACAGCGCGCAGTTCACCACCATCGCCAACTCCAACGGCGTGTTCGGCTACCAGCAGGATACTGGGCTGGACTTCACCGTCACCGTGCGCACCGAGGACGGCCGGGGTTCGGGCTGGGTCAAGCGCAGCGTGGGTGACGTCAGCAAGTTCGACGCGCGCGAAGCGTCCAACGTGGCGATCGAGAAGGCCTTGAAATCGGTGGACGCCAAGGCGCTGGAACCGGGCCGCTACACGGTGATCCTGGAACCGGCGGCGACCTCGGACCTGCTGGGCTATATGTTCAACGGCTTCGACGCGCGCCAGGCCGACGAGGGCCGCAGCTTCCTGTCGAAGAAGGGCGGCGGCAACCGCATGGGCGAGAAGCTGTTCGACGAACAGGTCAACGTCTGGGCCGACCCGTGGGACAAGGACGTGGCGGTGCTGCCGTGGGACGGACAGAACATGCTGGCCCGCGAACGCATGGACATCATCAAGGGCGGCAAGATCGCCAATCTGGATTATTCGCGTTTCTGGGCGCAGAAGCAGGGCAAGCGCGCCGTGGGCTCGCCGGGAAATATCATCATGGCCGGCACCAACAAGTCGACCCAGGAGCTGATCGCCAACACCAAGAAGGGTGTGCTGGTGACGCGCACCTGGTACATCCGCATGGTCGATCCGCAGTCGGTGCTGCTGACCGGCTTGACGCGCGACGGCACCTTCTACATCGAGAACGGCAAGATCAAGCATCCGATCAAGAACTTCCGCTTCAACGAAAGCCCGGTGACGATGTTGAACAACATCGAGGAACTGGGCCGGCCGGAAATCCTGGCGGGTGACGAGTCGCAGTACCAGTTGCTGATCCCCGCGATGCGGGTGCGCGACTTCAACTTCACCTCGTTGTCGGACGCGGTGTAAGGCATCAGGGGCCGGAAGGGATTCCGGCCCTGTTACATTCATCAGGGAGTCAAAGTGGAACGACGTTCATTTCTAAAAATCGGCGCGGCGGCAGGCGGCAGTTTGCTGATACCGGTCTTCGGCAACGCCATCGCGGCCGAGGAGCTGCTCAACCCCATGGCCGTGCAGTTCAAGAAATCGCTGGCCGACGCCGCGATGAACGCCGCCACCAAGGCCGGCGCCAGCTACTGCGACGTGCGCATCGGCCGCTACCTGAACCAGTTCCTCACCACGCGCGACCTGAACGTGGAAAACATCGTCAACACCGAATCCTCCGGCGTCGGCGTGCGCGTGATCGCCAACGGCGCCTACGGCTTCTGCTCGACCAACGTCATGACGCCGGACTCGGTGGCCGCCGCCGCGCGCCAGGCGGTCGCCATCGCGCGCGCCAACGCCAGGCTGCAAACCGAGCCTGTGGTGCTGGCCCCCGTCAAGGGCGTGGGCGAAGTGGCGTGGGCCACGCAGTTCAAGAAGGACTGGCGCACCGTGCCGATCAAGGAAAAGGCCGAGATGCTCATCGCCGCCAACAAGGCCGGCCTGGACGCGGGCGCCAGCTTCATGTCGTCCAACCTGTTCCAGGTGAACCAGCAGAAGTACTTCGCCTCCACCGACGGCTCCTACATCGACCAGGACATCCACCGCCTGTGGGCGCCGCTGACCGCCACCGCCGTCGACAAGACCACCAACCGCTTCCGCACGCGCGACGGGCTGTCGTCGCCGGCCAGCATGGGCTATGAATTCTTCGACGCGTCTGGAGCCAACAAGATCAAGGCCGCCGGCAACGTCACCACGCTGTACAAGGGCGCCTACGATTTGATCGAGGACGCGCGCGCCGCCGGCCGCCAGGCCCGCGAGAAGCTGACCGCGAAAACCGTCGAGCCGGGCAAGTACGACCTGGTGCTGTCGCCGGAACACCTGTTCCTGACCATCCACGAATCGGTCGGCCACGCCACCGAGCTGGATCGCGTGCTGGGATACGAGGCCAATTACGCCGGCACCAGCTTCGCCACGCTGGACAAGTGGAAGAGCAAGAACTTCAAGTACGGCTCGGACCTGGTCAACATCGTCGCCGACAAGACCACGCCAGGCTCGCTGGGCTGCGTGGGTTACGACGACGAGGGCGTGGCCTCCAAGCGCTGGGACCTGATCCGCAACGGCATCCTGGTCAACTACCAGGCCACGCGCGACCAGGCGGCCATCATCGGCGAGAAGGAATCGCACGGATGCTCGTACGCGGACAGCTGGAGCAGCGTGCAGTTCCAGCGCATGCCCAACGTGTCGCTGGAAGCGGGCAAGAAGCCGCTCACGCCGGACGACATGGTCAAGGACATCAAGAAGGGCATCTACATCCTGGGCCGCGGCTCGTACTCGATCGACCAGCAGCGCTACAACTTCCAGTTCGGCGGCCAGCTGTACTTCGAGATCAAGAACGGCAAGATCACCAACCAGCTGGAGGACGTGGCCTACCAGTCCAACACGCAGGAGTTCTGGAACGCCTGCTCGGCGCTGTGCGATGAACGCGACTGGCGCATGGGCGGCTCCTTCTTCGACGGCAAAGGCCAGCCTTCGCAAGTGAGCGCGGTATCGCACGGCTCGCCGACCACGCGCTTCAACGGCATCAACGTCATCAACACCGCTCGCAAGATAGGATAAACAATGAAGATGCTGAACCAGGAAGAAGCAAAACGCATTTGCGACAAGGTGATGTCGCTGTCCAAGGCCGACGAGTGCCGCGTGCAGATCAGCGGCAGCCGCAATGGCAATATCCGCTACGCGCGCAACGCCGTGTCGACCGCCGGCCTGACCGAGAATACGCAGCTGACCGTCAGCGTCGCTTTCGGCAAGCGCCAGGGCACGGCCTCGATCAATGAGTTCGACGACAAGGCGCTGGAACGCGCCGTGCGCCGCGCCGAAGACGTGGCGCGCCTGGCGCCGGAGAATCCCGAGTTCCTGCCGGCGATCAAAAAGCAGGAGTACAAGTCGTCCTCCACTTATAACGAGGCCACCGCCGCCATCGATCCCGAATACCGCGCCGAAGTGGCGGCGGCCAGCATCAACGCCTGCCGCAAGCAGGGACTGGTCGCTGCGGGCTTCTTCAGCGATACCACCGGCTTTGAAACGATCGCCAATTCGAACGGCGTGTTCGGTCACCAGACCTTGAGCAATCTTGGCTTCACCATCACCACCCGCACCGAGGACGGACGCGGTTCCGGCTGGGCCACGCGCTCGGCCACCGATGCGAAGAAGTTCGACGCACGCGAAGCCTCCGAGATCGCGATCGAGAAGGCGTTGAAATCTGTGGACGCCAAGGCGCTGGAACCGGGCCGCTACACGGTGATCCTGGAGCCGGCGGCGACGTCGGAAATCATCGGCCGCATGTTCGGCGCCTTCGATGCGCGCCGCGCCGACGAGGGCCGCAGCTTCCTGTCGAAGAAGGGCGGTGGCAACCGCCTGGGCGAGAAGCTGTTCGACGAACAGGTCAACGTCTGGGCCGATCCGTGGGACAAGGACGTGCCGGTGCTGGCGTGGGACGACTCGTCGATGCTGGCGCGCGAACGCGCGGACGTGATCAAGGGCGGCAAGGTGGCCTCGCTCGACTACACCCGTTACTGGGCCGAGAAGCAGGGCCAGCGCGCGTCGGGCCGGCATGGCAACATGATCATGGCGGGCGGCGGCAAGTCGACGCAGGAGCTGATCGCGTCGACCAAGAAGGGCGTGCTGGTCACGCGCACCTGGTACATCCGCATGGTCGATCCGCAATCGCTGCTGCTGACGGGCCTCACGCGCGACGGCACCTTCTACATCGAGAACGGCAAGATCAAGCATCCGATCAAGAACTTCCGCTTCAACGAAAGCCCGGTGTCGATGCTGAACAATATCGATGAACTGGGCAAGCCGGTGGTGATCGGCGGCGACGAAGTGCGTTACCAGATGCTGATCCCGCCGATGAAGGTACGCGACTTCAACTTCACCTCCCTGTCGGACGCGGTGTAAGGCAGGGCCGTGGCCAACTACGATTTTTACTTCACCCGCCTGACCTACGAGTCGGGCGACTGGGATGTCGACATCCGCATGCCGAGCAACGTGCTCAATTCGTTGGTCGAATACACGACGCTGCGGGTTGATCCCGTCGAGCGCATCGTCGCGCTGTCGGACCCCAAGATGCTGGAAGCGCCGTTCTGCTACTTCGCCGGCCACAAGCTGGTGCAGTTCACGCCGGCCGAGCGCAAGAACCTGGAGCGCTACATCAAGGGCGGCGGCTTCCTGTTCGTGGACGACTGCAACCACGATATCGACGGCCTGTTCGCCAAATCGTTCGAGGCCGAAATCGCCCGCATCTTCGGACCGAAAGCGCTGCACAAGATCCCGAACTCGCATCCGGTGTATTCGAGCTTCTTCCATTTCGACGGCCCGCCCAACACCAGCGTGGAACTCAACGGCTGGGGCGACGATCTGGTGCACGACTACCTGAAGGCGGTGGAAGTCGGTGGCCGCGTGCGGCTTTTGTACAGCAACAAGGACTACGGCTGCGAGTGGGACTACGACTTCCGCAACAAGCGCTGGCTGGTGGTCGACAACACCCGCTTCGCGGTCAATATCATTCAATATGCGTTGGGAGCCTGATCTTGGATAGTGCAATCGCCTGGAGCGAAAATGAAATCGGCGCGTTGAGCGCCAAGGTGGCGGCGCTGAAGGCGAGCATGTCCCGTGTGATCATCGGCCAGGAAAACGTGATCGATTCGCTGATCATCTGCCTGCTGGCCGGCGGCCATGCGCTGGTGGAGGGCGTGCCGGGACTGGGCAAGACGCTGCTGGTCAAATCGCTGTCGCAGGCGACGGACATGGACTTCCATCGCGTGCAGTTCACGCCGGACCTGATGCCGTCCGATATCGTCGGCACCGAGATCCTGGAAGAGGACCACGCGACGCGAAAGCGCGAGTTCCGCTTCCAGCAAGGGCCGGTTTTCACGCAGGTGCTGCTGGCCGACGAGATCAACCGCGCACCGCCGAAAACGCAATCGGCGCTGCTGGAGGCAATGCAGGAACGCAGCGTGACCTTCGCCGGCCAGACGCACAAGCTGCCCAAGCCTTTCTTCGTATTGGCGACGCAGAACCCGATCGAGCAGGCCGGCACCTATCCGCTGCCGGAGGCGCAGCTGGACCGCTTCCTGCTGCGCATCGACGTGGTGTATCCGACCGAGGAAGAGGAGATCGCGATGGTCTCCGCCACCACGCACGCCGGCTTGAAGGATGCCGATCCGGTGATGGACGTGGCGACGCTTTTGCGCCTGCAGCAGCTGGTGCGTGATATCGAAATCGGCGACCACCTGCTGGCCTATGCGACGCGCCTGGTGCGCGCCACCCGTCCGGCGTTGACGACGGTGGCGGCGGTGAAGAAGCACGTGGGCTGGGGCGCTGGCCCGCGCGCGGGGCAGGCGCTGGTGCTGGCCTCCAAGGCGCGCGCGTTGATGCACAACCGCTTGGCCGTCACGCGCGAGGACATCGGCGAGATGCTGCTGCCGGTGCTTGCGCATCGCGTGATCCGCAACTTCGAAGCGGAGGCGGACGGTGTGGCGATCGCTGACATTCTGCTGGCGCTGCGCGAGCATATCCGCCCAGATTAAGCCGCGATGCAATCGAATTTCAAACCGTCCGCGCCGGGGACGTCTTCGCCCGCCGCCGCCATGACGGCGATGATGGCGCAGACCAAGGACCTGGACCTGGTGATCCGCCACGTGCTGGCGGGGCTGGGCCACGGCCTGCACGCGGGCCGAGAGCGCGGCGCCGGCGTCGAATTCTCCGAGTACCGCGCCTATGCGCCGGGCGACGAGTGGCGCCGCGTCGACTGGAAGCTGCTGGCGCGGGCCGACCGCTACTTCGTCCGAGAGGCGGAGCGCGACAGCCACGTCGCCACCTGGTTGTGGCTGGACGCCAGCGCATCGATGGCGGAGCCGAGCCGCGAGATCAACGGCGTCGACAAGCTGTGGTTCGCGCGCACCGTGCTGGCCTGCGTGGCCGCCATCGCGCAGCGGCAGGGCGACGCATTCGGACTGGTGGTGTGCAGCGGCGGCAAGGTCGAATTCACGCAAGCCTCGCGCGGGCCGCGCCAGTTGCAACGCGTGCTGGCGCAGCTGGCCAAGGCCAGGCCGGAAGGCGGGCTGCCCAGCGCCGAGGTGCTGAAGGCGAATTTGCACTTCGCCCGCTCACCGAGTCTGATATTCGCCGCCAGCGATTTCCTCGACTGGCCATCGCCGCTGAGCGAAGCGCTGCTGCGCCTGCGCAGCCTGCGGCATGACGTGCGTCTCCTCACCTTGCGCACGCAGGCGGAGGTGGACGCCAGCTTCAAGGCCGGCGCGGCCTATCGCGACCCGGAGCAAAGCGACGGCCTGCACCGCATGAGCAACGCGGACCGTGACAGCTACAGGCAGCAAAGCCGCGCGCATTTCGACGCGGTGGCGACCAGCTGCCGCCAAAACAATATCGTCCACTACGAAGCGCGTATCGAGCAACCGTTGGGCGGCGTGTTGCGCAGCTGGTTGCAGCTGGCGGGAGCGCGCGCAAAATGATGTCGAGTTCTTATCCATTGTGGTGGCTTGCGCTGCCGGTGCTGCTGCTGCCGGTGTGGTGGCATCGCCAGAAGCGCCAGCGCCTGAAGGCCGAGCCGCTTGCGACTGCGCGCTTCCTGCCATCGGCCGCACCGGAGCAGTTGCGTGTATGGCGATGGCGCGACCGCTTGCTGCTGCTGGTGCGCTGCCTGATGCTGGTAACGCTGATCGCCTGGTTGGCCGCGACCATCTTCCCCTGGCACGGCGACACGGTTCTGCTGGACGCTGGCGCCGACAAGGCCTGGGCCGAGCAACAAATCGCTGCCGCCGGCATGGGCGCCGCCCAGCGCATCGAACTGCCGCCGAACGGCCTGCAATGGCTGCGCCAGCACGAACGCGACTGGCGCCCCAGCGCGCGCCTGCTGATCGTCGCCCGTGGCGAACAGATAGCGATGCCAGCCCGCGTACCACCGTTCAGCCACCAAATCGACCTGCGCACCAAGCTGCCACCCGCCGCCGCCGCTGCCGCCACCTCCGCGCCGGCCGTTCCCGCCGCGCCGCTACGCGCCGAGCACCACATCGTGCTGGCCGGCGCGCAGGAGCAGGGCGCTGCCTGGCGTTCGTTGCTCGCCGCCTTAGGCCGCGCCGGCGATGGCGCCGGACGCTACACGCTCACCGCCGAACCTGCCACCGCGACAGAGCTGATCATCTGGGAATCACCATCCGCGCCGCCCGCCAGCTGGCGCGCCCCGCACTGGTGGCTGGCCGCGCCAAGCCCCGCGTTCCCCGAACTGGCAAGCGCCTCCACACTGACCATCAACGGCGTCACGTTGAAATACGCCGATTCGCCGCGCGGCCGACTGTGGGCCTCCGACGCCTTCCCCCCACGCGACGCCGACACCGCCCGCGAGCTCTACGAAGCCTGGCAGCAGCTAAGCCCCGCACCGGCTCCGGCCTACCCGATGCCATCGCAAACACTGGGCACCACGCGCAGCGCGCTGCCTGCCATCACCGACGCCAAGCCCGCCGCCTGGCTGGCGCTTGTCCTGCTTGCGCTGTTTTTACTCGAACGGATACTGAGCCATGCACGGCGAAGCTGACACCCTGCGCCGCCACCTGTGGGCCGCCGTCCTGCGCCGCCGCGTCCCCCAATGGCTGGCCGCATTGGCGCCGCTGGCCGCAGCCCTGGTCCTGCTGCACGCGGCCCGTCCGCTGGTGATCGCGGCCATGCTGCCGTGGGCCGCCTGGCTGGTCATCGACATCCACCGCTGGCGCCAGCGCATCAAACGCGAATGGACCTCCTGGCTGAACGCCGCCATCCCCGCACTGGAAGACAGCTGCACCCTGCTGGCCGCCGACGCCATCACGCCTATCGCAAGGCTACAGCAACAACGCATGCAAGCCCGCCTCGCCGACGTGCTGGGTGACGACGACTACCGCAACATCGCCCGCAGCCGCGTGCGAATGAGCATCCTGCCCATCCTGCTAAGCCTTGCCGCGGCAGGCGCCGCATGGGGCTACCACGGCAAGCAGACCGCCGCCAGCGCGCCGGCCGCCAGCATGCAGGCCTCAAAACCCATCGTCGACGGCGAAATCTACCTGCGCGTAACGCCGCCGGCCTACACCGGCGCCAAGCCATTTGAAACCGCCGCCCGCGACATCCAGGTACCGCAGTTCTCCGAAGTGCGCTGGTGCGTGCGCAACCCCAGCGGCGCGCAGCCGGCGGTGGAACTGGGCGACGGCGCCAGCCTGCCCGTCACCGAAGCCTGCGCGATGAAGCGCGTGGAAGAGTCGCTGTTCTGGCGCGCACGCGGCAAGAACCGCACCCGCTACAACATCCGCGTCACGCCCGACCAGGCGCCGCAAGTGACCATCGTCGAGCCGAACGAATTGATACATATCCTCTCCAGGGATGCGAAGACCGCCCAGATGTCCGTCAGCATCCGCGACGATTACGCTATCGTCCGCGCCAGCCTTCACATGACGCTGGCGCGCGGCAGCGGCGAGAACATCCGCTTCACCGACCGCGAAGTGCCGCTGCCTCAATCGGCCGATCCGAAGATCCGCAACTGGAAAAAACAATGGACACTGGCGGAACTCGGCATGGAGCCTGGCGACGAGCTGTATTTCTTCGTGCGCGCCACCGACAACTCGCCGGACAATCCGCACACCACCCAATCGCCCACCTACACACTGCGCCTGCCCGCACCGGAAGCGGAAAGCCTGGACGCCACCGCGCTGCCGGCGCTGGCCAAGCCGGAGAACCTGCGCAGCCAACGCCAGATTATCATCGACACCGAACAGCTGGTTGCCGACATGCAGGCCCACCCCAACATGCCGACGGCCACAGTGCGCGCGCGCAGCGAAGCCATCGCCTCGGACCAGGCCAGCCTGCGCCTGCGCTACGGCCAGTTCCTCGGAGAAGAATCCAGCCTGTTCGGCGATGAACACGACCACGAAGGCGAAGAACACCACGGCGGCAAGGCGGCCTTCGGCAGCGAGATGTCGGTGGTGAAGGAGTTCGGCCACGCGCACGACCAGGAAGACAACGCCACCATCTTCGACCCGAAGACCAAGGCGATACTGAAGCGCGCACTGTCCGCCATGTGGGATGCGGAAAAATCGCTGCGCGCGATCTCGCCCAGGACCGCGCTGCCGCCGGAGTACAAAGCGCTGGACGCGATCAAGGAGCTGCAGGCCGCCGAGCGGATCTACCTGCACCGCACCGCCTTCGTGCCGCCTGCACTGAAGGAAGAGAAGCGCATGAGCGGCGATATCGTCGGCGTATTAAGCTACAAGCGCGCGCAAGGCACCGCCGGCGACACGGTGCCTGCCGAAGTGCGCGAACTGGTGCAGGCCTTGTCGCAGGACGGCGCGCTGCCGGCCCTGTGGAGCAAGGCCGCCCGCGACACCATCGCCGCCCGCATCACCGACCAGGAGCAGAAACTGAGCGCCCAACGTTCGGTGCAGGACGTGCAGGACGGCTGCGCCGCCTGTCGCGGCGAACTGCGCGCGTGGTTGCGCGGCACGCTGACGGACGCCCCGGTGCTGCTGCAAGCGCGGTCGTCGACGGACACGCCGTTCCGTCAGGCCTGGAGCGGTAAGGAGCCGCCGAAATGACGAACATGGAATTGACGGCCATCGCCGTACCCGCAGCAGCGCTGGCCGCCGGCGCGGTCAGCGCCATGCTGTATGGCCGCAAGCGAAAATGGATCGATGCCGCGCTGATCGTGGTGGCCTCGTCGACGCTGGCGATCGCGCTGGCCGATATACGCTTGCCGCAGGCCGGCGAGAGTGTCGCGAAGGTGACGACCGACGCATCCGGCGGCATCAGCGAAGCGTCCCTGCTGGCGATAGCGCACGCCCAAACCATCGCCTTGAGCGGTGACGGCCTGCGCGAAGCGGAGTGGCGCGACCTGCCAGCGCGCCGTGTGCAGTGGACGCCTGGTGCGGCCGACCAGCTCTGGCTGGACTTCCCGCGCTCGATACCGCTGGGCCGCATCTTCACGCTGACGGTGCGCCGCGCACCGTCGCAGGCGGGATGGCGCTTGCAGCTGCTGGCCGAGAACAAGCAGGTGCTGGCGGACTCCAATCTGTCCGGCGCCGAAACACAGTCGCTGAGCGTGCAATGGCTGCCGCCGGTGGCGGAGGCCATGGTATTGCAGGCCCGCCTGCTGGACGCCGCCGGCAAGGTGATCGCCCAAGGACCGATACCATTGCAGGTAAAGGACCCGACACCGTTGCAGATACAGGGCCGCTTCGATGCACCATCGTTCGACGCGCGCGCCTTGAACCAGCTGCTGGCCGACGGCAACGCGGTGTTGGACTGGAGCGTCACCCTGGGCAAGGCCGTGGCGCGCAGCGAAACCGCCCGCGCTCCGCTGACGGCGCCGAATGCGATGTTCGTTGATGCGGCCTACGTGGAACACATGAACCCTTCCGCGCGCGGCGCGCTGCTGGCCCAGACGCGGCAAGGCGTGCCGCTGGTGGTACTGGGTGCGAACGCCGCCGATGCCGCGATGTGGCAGCGCGAGTTCGGCCTGCGGCTGCATCCGCAATCGCCCACCACGGAGAAGGAAGACACGCGCCAGTTCACCGTCGCCGGCACCGTGCTGGCGATGCCGCCCGCCGCCCTCAACCCCGGCGAGGACGCCAACTCACTGTGGTCCGTGGCGGCGCGCGACAGCAAGAAGCAGCCCTGGCTCTGGCAGCGAGATCTTCAGCACGGCCGTGTGGTGTGGGTCGGCGTATCGGACTGGCACCGCTACGCCATCAACTCACCGCAAGCGCTGGCCTTGTGGTGGCAGGGCGCGATGGACAAGATCACGCTGGCGGGGATCCAGAAAACCAGCTGGCGTATGCCGGACCCGATGCCGCTGCGAGGCTTGCGCAGCGAAGTATGCGTCGAGGGCGGCACTGCAGCAAGCGCGCAGCCGGTCGACGGCGGCCCCGCGCTGCCGTTGCTGGCGCGCGCCGACAAGGCCGATTCGCGATGCGGCGCATGGTGGCCGCGCAGTGCCGGGTGGACGAGGTTCGATGCGGCCGGCATGGAGGCGCCGGCGCTGGAGTATGTCTACGACGTCAAGGACTGGCCGGCGTGGCAGCGGGCCTTGCGGCGCGACGCCACCGCGACCTATGCGGCGCGGGCCGCCGGTGACGGTGGCCGCGCCGGTGCCGATGGCGTGGCCGCCGCCGGCCGTTCCTTGCCGGTTGCGCCTTTCGCTCTGGCGTTTGCCTTGTGCATGCTGGGCCTGTGGTATCGCGAGTCCGGGCAGCGCCAGTAAAAAAGACCCTGCAACCGCGGTCGCAGGATCAAGGCCGGCCTGGTACTTTGGCCGGCATCCTTGGAACGTCGATCAGAACTTGTAGTTTAGCAGCAGCACCGCGCCCTGCGGCTGCCCGGCCGGGAGCGTGACGCGGCAGGCGATCTCCACGCCGGCGACGATAACGACATCATCCTGTTCGCGCAACGGCGCGGCGCCGGCAGTGGCGGCTTTGGCAATCTGTTTGAACGTATGCATAGTGATCCGTTCCTGGTAAAGCACCAAGGCTGAAGTATCACGCCACGTTAGAGTCAAGCATGGGTGGTGGGTTCCCGCGCGGCCTGCGAGAGGCGCTTCAATTAAAATAGTCGCATTGGAGCGCTTTCGGGAGGATGCAATGCGACGTTATATACAGCGATTGAGACTGCGCGGCGGCCAGTTGCTGCTGGCCGCCATGTTGTGCGGCGTCTGCCGCGCCGCGCCCATCCCCGACGCGACGCTGGAGAAGATGCGCGCGGCGGTGGCGGAGTGCGTCGCCCAGCGGATGTCACCCGATCAAATCTGCCTGCGGATGCACGCCAAGTTCGGCTATACCGTTTACGCCCGCAGCGTTTTTGGCGACAAGGGCACCGATATCCTGGTGCAGAGCGGTGATGGCCCCAACATCACCTTCCTGACGACGATAGGAAGGGTTCCCTATTGCAGCGCGGCGCGCGGCTGTCCCGGCTAATGGCGCAGCGTTACCACTTCTGCCAGCCCTTCACATAGGCCGGCGCGGCGTGGGTGCAGGCTGGATCGGTGATGGGCTTCATCTGCACACGCTCGAACGGCAGCACGCCCGCCCACACCGGCCAGCTCATGTCCTCCTCGTCGTCCTCCGGGGCGCCGGCGCGCACCTTGCAGGCCGCTTCGTCGAGCGCGATGCGCATGATGGTGGTGGCCGCGTATTCCTTGTCCGAGCCCGGACGGATGTCGGCCTGGCGGCCCGGCGCCAATTTCTCCATGAACGCTTCCATCGTGCGGCGCCGCTCGCCCTCGTCGGCCACCAACTCGAAACGGCCGTACACCATCGCCGAGCGGTAGTTCATCGAATGATTGAACGCCGAACGCGCCATCACCAGGCCGTCGAGGTGCGTGATGGTCACGCAGGTCTCGCTCTCCGTCAAACGCTTGAGCATGCGGCTGCCGTTGGAACCGTGGATGTACAGGTGGTTCCCCTCGCGCCAGCAGGCGGTCGGAATGCAGTGCGACCCACGGTCGTCGGCGAAGGCGATGTGGCACAGGTAGGCGTCGTCGATGATCGCGTGCAGCGTGGCGGTGTCGTAATGCGCGTTGGTCGGAATGCGGCGGACGCGGGTGCGTTCGCTCGGTGCGGCGTGGGTTGCTGGTTCGGTCATGATCTCCATCCAAAAAGGTTGAAGCCGAAATATAATGGCTGGCTGGCCCCTTAAACAGGTCCAGTAATCGTCATTTTCATGGAGCCACGAATGGACTTTGCCTTGCTGATCGACGGCTACGCCGCGCAGAACCGCCATCGCGGCTGGCCGCGCCAGCGCATGCTGCACGAATGAGATCGGCAGAGCGCCGCGTAGGGGACGAGTGGGGTAATTAGTGTAGCTCTCGGGGGCCGCCGCATCGTTAAAGAGTCGTAATGCGCGTTGGTCGGAATGCGGCGGACG
>NZ_WWCX01000068.1:0-33323 GCF_009857655.1 Duganella vulcania | reverse complement strand
CCGGCCGCGCCCGCGCAGGCCGCGCAAGCCTTGCCGGACAATCCCTTCGACCCGCTGGCCGACGACATCCGCGCCTTGCGCGCGCAGCTCGCCGGCGGCGGCGAGGGCGCCATCGACATGTATGGCGTGGCCGATCCGCTGGCCGCCGATCTGGCCCAGCTGCGCGGCGCGCGGGGCGGCACGGCGGCGGCCCAGGCTGGCACTGGCCGCCTGGCGACGCTGCCGTTCGGCGCCGACAAATGGGGCCACGACATCATCAAGAAAACCATCAAGGGCGGCGAGACCTCGATCGTGGTCGGCCTGGTGGCGGCCCTGCTGGCGGTCAGCCTGGGCACCTTGTTCGGCGCCTTGTCCGGCTACTTCGGCGGCGTGGTGGACGACTTGTTCAACTGGTTCTACAGCATCTTCACCGCCATTCCCTCGGTGCTGATGATACTGGCCGTGGCCGCCGTGCTGCAGCAGAAGGGCGTGGCGACCATCGTGCTGATCCTCGGCCTGACCGGCTGGACCGGCCCATACCGCCTGATCCGCGCCGAGTACATCAAGCACAAGGCGCGCGAATACGTGCTGGCCGCCGACGCCATCGGCGCCTCGCACTGGCGCCGGATGTTCGTCCACATCTTCCCCAACGTCAGCCACGTCGCGCTGGTGCAGATGTCGATCCTGGTGGTCGGCTTCATCAAGGCCGAGGTCATCCTCAGCTTCCTCGGCTTCGGCGTGCCGGTCGGCGTGGTCTCGTGGGGCAGCATGCTCAACGAGGCGCAGAACGAGCTGATCCTCGGCTGCTGGTGGCAGCTGACCGCCGCCGCCGTCGCCATGGCGCTGCTGGTGACGGCTTTCTCGCTGTTCACCGACGCCCTGCGCGACGCCCTCGACCCCAAGGTGGAATGATGGACGATACCCCTTTGCTGGACATCGCCAACCTGCGCATCGCCTTCCGCGTCGACCGCCACACGACCGTGGAGGCGGTCAAGGGCGTGTCGTTCCAGGTGCCGCGCAACGCCACCGTCGCGCTGGTGGGCGAATCGGGCAGCGGCAAGTCGGTCAGCTCGCTGGCCGTGATGGGCCTGCTGCCGGCGGACGCCACGGTCATCGACCCGGCCAGCCGCATCCGCTTCGACGGCCGCGACCTGCTGGCGCTGTCCGCCGCCGAGCGCCGCGCCCTGTGCGGCAAGGACATCGCGATGATCTTCCAGGAACCGATGTCGTCGCTGAACCCGGTCTTCACGGTGGGCGCGCAGATCGTCGAAGTGCTGCGGCTGCACATGGGCATGGGCGCGGCCCAGGCCCGCCGCCGCGCGCTGGAGCTGCTGGACGAAGTCGGCATTCCCGATCCCGCCGCCAGGATCGACGCCTACCCGAGCCAGATGTCCGGCGGCCAGCAACAGCGGGTGATGATCGCCATGGCCATCGCCTGCGAGTCCAAGCTGCTGATCGCCGACGAGCCGACCACCGCGCTGGACGTCACGATCCAGAAACAGATCATGGAACTGATCGCGCGCCTGCAAAAGCGGCACGCGATGGCGGTGCTGTTCATCACCCACGACCTGGGGCTGGTGGCCGAGATCGCCGACCACGTGATCGTCATGCGCCACGGCGAAGTGCGCGAAGCCGGCCCCGCGCAGCAGGTGCTCGGCCAGCCGCGCGACGGCTACACCAAGGCGCTGCTGCACTGCCGGCCGTCGCTGGACGCGCGGCCCTGGCACCTGCCGGTGATCGCCGATTACCTGGGCGAGATCGAGCACCAGCGTTTTGCCGGCGGCGACATCGCCGAAGGGCAGGGCGTGACGCCGCTGCATCCGCTGGAACGCCGGCGCGGCTATGGGCCGGACGACCAGCCGGTGCTGGTGGTGAACAAGCTGAGCAAGAGCTTCCACCTGCGCGAAGGCTGGTTCGGCAAGCGCGAATTCCAGGCCGTGAAGGACGTGTCGTTCACGCTGGCGCGCGGCAAGACACTGGGCGTGGTGGGGGAGTCCGGCTCGGGCAAGACCACCGTCGGCCTGACCTTGCTGCGGCTGCACCAGGCCAGCGGCGGCAGCGCCATGTTCGACGGCCGCGACCTGCTGGCGATGACCCCGCGCGAATTCCAGGCCTACAAGCGCCGCATCCAGATCATCTTCCAGAACCCTTACGCCTCGCTGAACCCGCGCTTCACGGTGGGCCAGATCCTGCTGGAGCCGATGCGCATCCACCGCATCGGCGCCGACGACCGCGAGCGCACCGCCATCGCGCATGGGCTGCTGGAGAAGGTCGGCCTGCCGGCCACGGCCTTCCAGCGCTATCCGCACGAGTTCTCCGGCGGCCAGCGGCAGCGCATCGCCATCGCCCGCTGCCTGACGATGAAGCCGGAGATCCTGGTGTGCGACGAGTCGGTGTCCGCGCTGGACGTGTCGGTGCAGGCCCAGGTGCTGAACCTGTTGCAGGACCTGCAGGACGAGTTCGGTCTGTCCTACATCTTCATCTCGCACGACCTGTCGGTGGTGAAATACATCGCCGACCAGGTGATGGTGATGCACCGCGGCGAGGTGGTCGAGCTGGCCGATTCGGACCAGCTGTACCGCAACCCCGCCCACCCCTACACGCGCGCGCTGCTGGCGGCCATACCGCGGCACGGTTAAGCGTTTTTTAAGATAAGATATCCGCATGGCGAACTTAATCCTTTTATTGCAAGAATATGGCGTACTGATCGTGTTCGCCGTGGTGCTGGTCGAGCAGATCGGCTTGCCGATTCCGGCATTTCCGCTGCTGATCGTGGCCGGCGCCCTGACGGTCAACGGCGACAGCAACTGGCTGGCCGTGTTGTCGGTGAGCGTGGTCGCCTGCCTGATCAGCGATTATTTCTGGTTCCGCGCCGGCCGCTACTACGGCAAGCGCATCCTGCGCCTGCTGTGCAAGATTTCGCTGTCGCCCGACTACTGCGTCAGCCAGACCGAGGACAACTTCAACCGCTGGGGCCCGAAGGCGCTGGTCGTGGCCAAGTTCATCCCCGGATTCAACACCATCGCGCCGCCGCTGGCGGGCGCCCTGGGCACCACCAACGCCACCTTCCTGGGTTTCAGCGTCGCCGGCGGCATCGTCTGGAGCGGCACCGGCATCGCCCTGGGCGCCGGCTTCCACACCCAGATCGACCAGGTGCTGGACGTGCTGAGCACCATGGGCACCACCGCGCTGATCGTGCTGGGCGTGTTGTTGCTGTTGTTCGTCGTCTTTAAATATGTCGAGCGCAAGCGCTTCCGCCAGTCGGTGGAAATCGAACGCATCACCGTCGACGACCTGAAGAAACTGCAGGAGCAGGGCAAGCATCCGATACTGATCGACGCCCGCAGCGCAACCGCGCAAATGCTGGAACCGGCCGTGCCGGGCGCGCTGCTGTTCAACGGCGGCGAGCCCAGCCCTGAACTGATCGCGCTGGACAAGAACCACCACATCATCGTCTACTGCAGCTGCCCGAACGACGTCACCGCCGCCCACGTGGCGAAGGAGCTGATCAGCCACGGCTACACCCGCGCCCAGCCGCTGCATGGCGGCCTGGACGCCTGGAACGCCGCCTTCGGCCGGCCCCGCGAAGTGGACGAGGGCAACACAGCCTCCGTCTGACCCCGCCACACCGCCCGCCTGGGCGGTTTTTTTTGCCCGTGAATGGGAGCGCTCCCATGGCACGCGGATGCCCGGAAAACCGTAGTCATACTACGCAGAAAATATTCCGTATTGTAATTTCTTGTGGCAAAGCTGCCGCATGTGTACTAAAACTACAAACTTCACTTGCTTAGGATAGTGAAAATACCTTAAGCTTAGGCCTCAACTATTTTCGATCTATCATGACAGCTCAGTCCCTCCAAACGCCTCCCTCCCTGACCACTGCTTTCGCAAGTGGCCCGCGTCTGCTGGCGGACATCGGCGGCACCAACGCGCGCTTTGCGCTGGAAACCGCCCCGGGCAAGATTGAGGCGATCGAAGTACTGGCTTGCGCCGCGTACCCGACCTTGGCCGCCGCCCTGGTCGCCTACCTGGCCTCGCCGACCGTCACCCAGGCCGGCGTCACCGGCATCCGGAATGGCGCGATCGCTATCGCCAATCCGGTCACCGGCGACATGGTGCGCATGACCAACCACCACTGGGAATTCTCGATCGAAGCACTGCGCCGCGAAGTCAATTTCGACACGCTGGTCGTGGTCAACGACTTCACCGCGCTGGCCAGCTCGCTGCCGCAGCTGTCGGCCATCCAGAAGCACCAGGTGGGCGGCGGCACGGCCATCGCCGGCACGCCGCTGGGCCTGATCGGCGCCGGCACCGGCCTCGGCGTTTCCGGCCTGATCCCGGGCAAGGACGGCTGGACCGCGCTGCTGAGCGAGGGTGGCCACGTGACCTTCTCGCCGGCCACCCCGACCGAAGTGGCCATCCTGCAATATGCATGGAAGGAATTCGAACACGTTTCCGCCGAGCGTCTGATGTCCGGCGCCGGCATCGAGCTGATCTACCGCGCGCTGGCCGACCATACCGACATGCCGGCCGAAAAGCTGAGCGCCGCCGAGATCTCGCGCCGCGCGCTGGCCGGCGAATGCACGCTGTGCGACGAAGTCATCGAGGCGTTCTGCTGCATGCTGGGCACCATCGCCGGCAACATCGCCGTCACACTGGGCGCGCAGGGCGGCATTTATATTGGCGGCGGCATCGTCCCGCGCCTGGGCGAGCGTTTCGACCGCTCCGGCTTCCGCGCCCGCTTCGAATCCAAGGGCCGCTTCAACAAATATCTGTCCGCCGTGCCGACCTGGGTGATCACGGCGGAATACCCGGCGTTTGTAGGTGTTTCGGCAATCTTGTCGGAAAGACTTGCTGCTGCGTAAGGCAAGTTACATTTCGATGACGTCGAAATGCGCTTTTTGTCGTTTTATCAGGTACAATTCGGCTTGTTGGATGAAACGTCTCTGCTCGGTCATGCCCGAAAGCCACGCTCCCCGAGGTCGTTTCACGTAAAAGGTGAGGGCCTCGGCCATTGCCGGCATGTCCCTCTCTCCCGCCTGGCGCACATCGGCCCGGGCGTCGGAAAAACAGCTTCAGCGAGTATTCCAGCTGTCAGCGCCATGGGTGCTGGCCATTGCCTCACTGAATGTGATTGAATTCTTTCTTGCATAAAAATGCAACCACAAGATTGCTATGGATACAGCTGAGGCTAAAAGAGTCCTCGAAACCGCTTTGCTATGCGCTCGTGAGCCATTGTCGATCCACAGTCTGAAGAAGCTGTTTGTCGAAGTGGACGATCAAGACCGGCCGCGCGGTCCCGGAGTCGGTTCCGATACGATCAAGGAATTGCTCGAAGAATTAAGGCTGGACTGGGCTGGCAAGGGCGTCGAAGTGATCAGCCTGTCGACCGGCTGGCGCTTCCAGAGCCGCCCCGAGATGAAGTTGTATCTCGACCGCCTGAATCCGGAAAAACCGCCCAGGTATTCGCGGGCGACGCTGGAAACGCTGGCGATCATCGCCTACCGGCAGCCGGTCACCCGGGGCGATATTGAAGAAATACGCGGCGTAGCCGTCAATTCGCAGACGATCAAGATGCTGGAAGACCGTGGCTGGGTGGACGCCATCGGTTACCGCGACGTCGTCGGCCGCCCGGCTTTGCTGGGCACGACCAAGCAGTTTTTGGATGATTTGGGTTTGAATTCGCTGTCCCAGCTGCCTCCTTTGCAGCAAATCAGCGACTCGCAGGGCGGCGGACCGGACATGGAAGCGCTGGAAGCGGCCCTGCAGGAGAACTTTGACAAAGCGGCGCAGCAAGCCGCGCAACACCCAGATGGTACGGAGAGCGAGTTGCCAGCGGCCGAAGCAGAAGCCGCGACTAGCCCGGAAGCCGGCCAGGAAGCACAAACACAATCCGCGCCCGATGTAACGGTTGACGCTGAGCACAACCAAGAAACGAACAATGAACAATCCTAATTCCCCAGAGACAGTCAACGACGTAGCGCCGGCCGAAGCGGCCGCCAAGCCTAAACGCCGTACCAAGGCCCAGATCGAGGCCGATACCGCGGCAGCGGCAGCAGGCGACGCGACGGTCGCCGCCAAGCCGAAGCGCAAGACCAAGGCTGATGCCGAAGTCGCCGCCGCCGATGCGCCGGCCCCGGTGAAAAAGCCGCGCGCCAAGCCGGCCGCCAAGTCCGCCGATGCCGCCGAAGCCGCGCCGCAAGCCGCCGCACCAGCGCCGGCCGAAGCGCCAGTCAAGGCGCCACGCGCCAAGAAGCCAGCCGCTGCTATTGAAGCCGCGCCGGCAGAGCAGGCAGCGCCAGCCGCAGCCCCGGCAGTCGAAGCGCAAGCCGCTCCTGCCGAAGGCGAACGCGCAGCGCGCGGCCCGCGCGGTCCGCGTGGCCCACGCCAGATGCGTGAGCAGCGCGCCGTGCGCGAGGCAATGATGCCGCGTACCGAGCCGGTCGCAGCGGTCGAGGGCGAAGCCGCCCCGGCGGTGGAAGGCGCGGCGCCAGCCGAAGGCGGCAAGCCACGCCACGAGCGCGGCCCGCGTCCGGACGGCCAGCGCAACGGCAAGAACGGCAAAGGCAAGAACGGCAAGCCGCAGCGCGGCGGCCAGAACGCCGGCGGCGCCAAGCTCAACGATGCGGATGCCGCATTCTCCTATGTCACCTCGGACGCCTTCGACAGCGACGAGCCGGCCAAGGGCCGCCACGCCGCGCCGAAAGTGGTGCGCCGCGACTTGACCTCGGACGACGACGCGCCCAAGCTGCACAAGGTCCTGGCCGAAGCCGGCCTGGGCTCGCGCCGCGACATGGAAGACCTGATCGTTGCCGGCCGCGTGTCGGTCAACGGCGAGCCGGCCCACATCGGCCAGCGCATCCTGCCGACCGACGCCGTGCGCCTGAACGGCAAGCTGATCCAGCGCCGCGTCAGCAAGAAGCCGCCGCGCGTGCTGGTGTACCACAAGCCTGCCGGCGAGATCGTCTCGATGGACGATCCGGAAGGCCGCCCATCGGTGTTCGACCGCCTGCCGACCATGAAGGCCGGCAAATGGCTGGCCGTCGGCCGCCTGGACTTCAACACCGAAGGCCTGCTGCTGTTCACCACCTCGGGTGACCTGGCCAACCGCCTGATGCACCCGCGCTACCACATCGACCGCGAGTACGCCGTGCGTACGCTGGGCGTGCTGGAAGAAGGCATGCGCCAGAAGCTGCTGGCCGGCGTCGAGCTGGAAGACGGCCTGGCGCAGTTCTCCAAGATCGCCGACGGCGGCGGCGAGGGCATCAATAAGTGGTACCGCGTGATCATTGGCGAAGGCCGCAACCGCGAAGTGCGCCGCATGTTCGAAGCGATTGGCCTGACCGTGTCGCGCCTGATCCGTACCCGCTACGGCGCGATGACCTTGCCAAGCAGTCTGAAGCGTGGTCGCTGGGAAGAGCTGGAAGAAAATACCGTGCGCGACATGCTGAGCGCCTACGGTGTCGAGAAGAAGGGCGGCGACGCGCCTGCGCCGCGCGGTAAGGGTCCGCAGCAGCAAGCTAAGCCGGCCCAGAACAAGGGGCCGGAAAAGCGTCCGCAGCGCGGCCGTGGCGCCGAGCGCGATGACCGCGACTTCGACGATGACGACGAGGACGATCACGACGAACCGAACTTCAACCGCGCCGACGTCAGCAATGACAACGTGATGCCGTTCGCCAAAGCCCCGCGCGGCAATGGCCGTGGCCAGGGGGGCTTCGGTGGCGGCCAGGGCCGTCCAGGCGGCAATGGCCAGGGGCGTCCGGGCGGCGCCCAGGGCGGTGGCCGTCCAGGCGGCAACGGCCAGGGCCGTGCGGCCGGTGGCGCGCAGACTTCGGGCCGTCCAGGTGGCCGTCCGCAAGGCATCGGCGGTTACGCCGGCGGCCGTCCGCTGGGCGAAGGCCCGGCGCGTCCGCAAGGCCAGGGGCCGCGTCCGCAAGGACAGGGCCGCGGCCAGGGTGGACAAGGCCAGGGTGGCGGCCAATCGGCCAAAGGCCCGAGCCGTGGTCCGCGCCAGCCGGATCCGCTGCAGACCACTTTTGGTTTTGGCAACGCCAGCGCGCCGCGCCGCAACCAGCCGCCGCGCGGCGGCGCCATCGACCATGGCATGCCGCGCCGCCGCAAGGGGTGATTGCGTGCTTGACCCCGCTGTCATAGAGCGGGGTTAGGCAGCGCATCGCCCCTGTTTGCGCGGCTTGTGGCCTTTTATGAACTGTTGTAAGCCTGCTTTTCCGCGTCATGCGGCATTGCAGCGCAGTTCATATAAGGTTATAATAACCAGCCTAGTAAAAGTTCTTCACGGGGTAGTCCCCTGAGAATGCTTTCATCTGGCTAGGTATTACAAGAAGATGGGCAGATGCCCATTTTTTTTTTGGTGAACCGTTTTGAACGGCCTGTTTTTTAATAAGTGGAAACAGGCCTTGATCTGGAGAATTTCTTGCAGCTGCCGGAATTAATTGAAAAGACCGTTACCGGTCTGGGCTATGAGCTGGTTGATGTCGAACGGGCCGAGCGCGGACTGCTGCGCGTCTTTATCGATTTCAGCGCAGCCGACGCCGAGGAAAAAGGCCCGATTACCGTAGAGGATTGCGCTACGGTCAGCCACCAGTTGTCGCACGTGCTGACGGTCGAGAACGTGAATTACGAGCGTCTCGAAATCTCGTCGCCAGGGCTGGATCGCCCGGTGCGCAAGCTGGAAGATTTCGTGCGTTTTGCCGGTTGCGAAGCAATCGTCAAACTGCGCACCGCAATGCCGGGTACGAACAACCGGAAGTCGTTCCAGGGCGTTCTGCAAGAACCCCAGGGCGACAATTTGTCGTTGGAATTTGAAAGCAATGATGGTCCGGCGCTGTTGGAGTTTACGCTCGCCGATGTGGATAAGGCACGCTTGGTGCCACAGGTGGATTTTAAGGGACGCAAAGCATGAGTCGCGAAGTTTTGTTATTGGTAGACGCGCTGGCGCGTGAAAAGAACGTCGATAAAGATGTGGTTTTCGGCGCGCTGGAATTCGCGTTGGCGCAAGCCACGAAGAAACGCTATGAAGGTGAAGTGGATATTCGCGTTTCGATCGACCGCGAGTCGGGTGAGTTCGAATCCTTCCGCCGCTGGCACGTCGTGCCCGACGAGGCTGGCCTGCAACTGCCGGACCAGGAAATCCTGCACTTCGAAGCCAAGGAACAGATTCCAGACATCGAAGTGGACGACCACATCGAAGAGCCTATCGAATCCGTCGAATTCGGCCGCCGCTTTGCGCAAGACACCAAACAGGTCGTCCTGCAGCGCGTGCGTGACGCCGAGCGCGAACAGATCCTGGTGGACTTCCTGGAACGCGGCGACTCGCTGGTCACCGGCACCATCAAGCGCATGGAACGCGGCGACGCGATCGTCGAGTCGGGCAAGATCGAAGCCCGCCTGCCACGCGACCAGATGATCCCGAAGGAAAACCTGCGTATCGGCGACCGCGTCCGCGCCTTCATCCTGCGCATCGACCGCAACATGCGCGGCCCGCAAGTGATCCTGTCGCGCACCGCGCCAGAGTTCATCATGAAGCTGTTCGAACTGGAAGTGCCGGAAATCGAGCAAGGCATGCTGGAAATTAAATCGGCGGCGCGCGACGCCGGCGTCCGCGCCAAGATCGCCGTCTACACGGCCGACAAGCGCATCGACCCGATCGGCACCTGCGTCGGCATGCGCGGTTCGCGCGTGCAGGCCGTGACCGGCGAACTGGGCGGCGAACGCGTCGACATCGTGCTGTGGTCCGAAGATCCGGCGCAGTTCGTCATCGGCGCGCTGGCTCCGGCCAACGTCTCGTCGATCATGGTTGACGAAGAGAAGCACGCGATGGATGTCGTCGTTGACGAAGAGAACCTGGCGATCGCCATCGGCCGCTCCGGCCAGAACGTGCGCCTCGCTTCCGACCTGACCGGCTGGAAGATCAACATCATGACGGCCGAGGAATCGGCCGACAAGGCAGCCCAGGAAACCGCGGCGGTGCGCGCACTGTTCATGGAAAAACTGGACGTCGACCAGGAAGTCGCCGACATCCTGGTGGAAGAGGGCTTTGCCAGCCTGGAAGAAATCGCTTACGTGCCGATCTCCGAAATGCTGGAAATCGAATCGTTCGACGAAGATACCGTCAACGAACTGCGCACCCGCGCCCGTGACGCCCTGGTCACCGAAGCGATCGCTTCGGAAGAAGGCCTGGAAGGCATGGACGAGGCGCTGGTCGGTCTGGAAGGCATGGACCGCATCACCGCCGGCAAGCTGGGCCTGGCTGGTATCAAGACTGTAGAAGCATTTGCTGCACTGGCCTACGACGAATTTGGCGCCATCCTGGCCCTGTCCGCCGACCGTGCACGAGAACTGATTAAGAGTGAATTTGAAGATGTGACCGACGATGAGATGAAGTTGGTTGACTCAAAGTACGACGATCGTGCCAAAGGCTTGCAAGCCAAGGCATGGAGTCTTGCCGAATCCGCAAAGGCTTAATTTGAGTATCTTTATCATCTCCGCGACACATAGAAAAGAGGACTGAATGGCGAGTAACAACGTAGCCCAATTTGCCACCGAACTGAAGATGCCTGCAGATTTGCTGCTGACGCAGCTGCGTTCTGCCGGCGTCGAAAAAAGTTCGACGTCAGATCCATTGTCGAAAGATGATAAGGATAAGCTGCTTGATCACTTGCGCCGTACCCACGGCGCATCGGCTGATACCGAGAAGAAGAAGATCACGCTGACGCGCAAAGAAACCACTGAAATCAAGCAGGCCGACGCCAATGGCAAGGCCCGCACGATTCAGGTCGCTGTGAAGAAGGTGCGCACCTTCGTCCAGCGCGACGAGCCGGTCGTTGCCGCGCCGGTGGCGCCTGCCGCCCCGGTGGTCGACGCCGCCGAGGTCGCACGCCGTGAAGAAGAAGCACGCAAGCAAGCCGAACTGATCGCACGTCAGGAAGCGGAACTGCGCGAGAAGCAGGAACGCCTGGCCAAGCTGGAATCGGAGAAGGAAGCGCAGGCCAAAGCCACCGCCGCCGCCGAAGCCGCCGCCGCCAAGGAAGCCGACGCCGAAGCGAAGAAAGCCGCCGCCAAGGCCGCTGCCGCCGCGACCGCCAGCGCAGCCGGCGCCGCGCCAGCCGCGACCGACGCCGCTGCCGAAGAGAAGAAAAAAGCCGCCGCCGAAGAAGCCAAGAAGAAGGCTGCCGCCGCCGCCAAGGAAGCCGCCGACAAAGCGGCCGCCACCGAGCTGGCACGCAAGGCCGTGGCTGATGAAGTCGCCCAGATCAAGGCCATGATGAACGCGCCACGCCGCGCCATCAAAGCCCCTGAACCAGCGCCCGCGCCGGTCAAGGCCAAGGTTGCCGAAGGCACGCTGCACAAGCCAGCCACCGGCGCCGCCGCCAAACCGGGCGACAAGCCTGGCGACAAGAAGCCGGTCAGCGCGGACAAGAAGTCGATCAAGTCGGCCAATGTCTCGTCGACCTGGCAGGACGACGCCAAGAAACGCGGCGCCCCTGGCGGCGCTGCCAACAAGGGCCGTGGCGGCAACACCGGTTCGACCGGCGGCCGCGATGGCTGGCGCAGTGGTGGCAAGGGCGGCCGTCGTGGCGGCCATGCCGACGACCGCGAAACCAATTTCCAGGCGCCGACCGAAGCCGTCGTCAAAGACGTCTACGTGCCGGAGACCATCACCGTTGCCGAACTGGCGCACAAGATGTCCGTCAAGGCATCCGAGGTCATCAAGCAGCTGATGAAGCTGGGCCAGATGTGCACCATCAACCAGGTGCTGGACCAGGAAACGGCCATGATTCTGGTCGAGGAAATGGGCCACAAGGCCTTCGCCGCCGAGATGGACGATCCGGAAGCGCTGCTGGCCGACCAGGGTGAGCACGCTCACTTTGAATCGGTGCCGCGCGCACCGGTGGTCACCGTCATGGGTCACGTCGACCACGGCAAGACCTCGCTGCTGGATTACATCCGCCGCGCCAAAGTGGCGTCGGGCGAAGCCGGCGGCATTACCCAGCACATCGGTGCGTACCACGTGGACACCCCGCGCGGCATGATCACCTTCCTCGATACGCCGGGTCACGAAGCCTTTACGGCCATGCGTGCCCGCGGTGCGAAAGCAACCGACATCGTCATCCTGGTGGTGGCAGCCGACGACGGCGTGATGCCGCAAACGAAGGAAGCGATCGCCCACGCGAAAGCGGCCGGCGTGCCTCTGGTTGTCGCGATCAACAAGATCGACAAACCGGGCGGCAACGTGGACCGCGTCACGCAGGAACTGGTGGCGGAACAAGTGGTGCCGGAAGAATACGGTGGCGAATCGCCATTCGTGCCGGTATCGGCCAAGACCGGCCAGGGCATCGACGCCCTGCTGGAACAGGTGCTGCTGCAAGCCGAAGTGCTGGAACTGAAAGCCCCGATCGACGCGCCTGCGCGCGGTCTGGTGGTCGAAGGCCGTCTGGACAAGGGCAAGGGCCCGGTCGCGACCGTGCTGGTGCAGTCCGGTACGCTGAAGCGCGGCGACGTGATCCTGGCTGGTTCGTCCTTCGGCCGCGTTCGCGCGATGCTGGACGAAAACGGCAAGCCGATCAACGAAGCCGGTCCATCGATCCCGGTCGAAATCCAGGGCCTGACCGAAGTGCCGCAAGCCGGCGAGGAAGTCATGGTCATGGCGGACGAGCGTAAAGCCCGCGAGATCGGCCTGTTCCGTCAAGGTAAGTTCCGCGACGTGAAGCTGGCCAAGCAGCAAGCCGCGAAGCTGGAAAACATGTTCGACCAGATGGCCGAAGGCGAAGTGAAGAACCTGCCGCTGATCATCAAGACCGACGTGCAGGGTTCGCAGGAAGCGCTGGTTGGCTCGCTGCAGAAACTGTCGACCTCCGAAGTGCGCGTACAGGTTGTGCACGCAGCGGTGGGCGGCATCACCGAGTCCGACGTCAACCTGGCGGTGGCCTCGAAAGCGGTCATCATCGGCTTCAACGCCCGTGCCGATGCACAGGCGCGCAAGCTGGCCGAGTCGAACGGCGTGGACATCCGCTACTACAACATCATTTACGATGCGATCGACGAGATCAAATCGGCGTTGTCGGGCATGCTGGCACCGGAGAAGCGCGAAACCGTTATCGGTCAGGTCGAGATTCGCCAGGTCATCCTGGTCTCGAAAGTCGGCGCGGTCGCCGGTTGCCTGGTCACCGATGGCGTGGTCAAGCGTTCGTCCTCGGTACGCCTGCTGCGCAACAACATCGTGGTGTGGACCGGCGAGATCGACTCGCTCAAACGCTTCAAGGACGACGCCAAGGAAGTACGCGCCGGCCTGGAGTGCGGCCTGTCGCTGAAGAACTACAACGACATCCAGGTGGGCGACTCCCTGGAAGTGTTCGAAGTTCAGGAAATCGCTCGTACGCTGTAATCAGTTGCGATTAGAGTAGTTTTAACCGGGTGGACGGGAGCATACTTGCTTCCGTCCACTTGGCGTTTATGGAAAGCAGTACCGTATATCATGGCTAAACATAGTAAAAACATACCCCAGCGCGGTCAGCGCGTGGCGGACCAGATCCAGCGCGACCTGTCCGAAATCATCGCCTTCGAACTGAAGGACCCGCGCGTCGGCATGATCACCATCACCGAAGTGCAGGTGACTCCGGATTACGCGCACGCCAAGATCTTCTTCACCATGCTCAAGGACAGCAAAGAGCAGGTCAAGCAGACCGTCGACGGCCTCTCCGCCGCGGCCGGCTACATGCGCGGCCAGCTGGGCAAGCGCCTGCACATCCACACGCTGCCGATGCTGCACTTCGTGCACGACACCTCGACCGCGCGCGGCATGGAACTGTCGGCGCTGATCGACGAGGCCAACAGCACCCGCTCGCTGGACGACGAAGAAGGCAAGGCCGAGGAATAAGCTGCGGCTGCACCCATGAAGCAAAACCATCCTAAAAAAGTCCGCGACCTGGTCGACGGCGTGCTTCTGCTCGACAAGCCGGTTGGCTTCTCCAGCAACGATGCACTGATCAAGGCCAAGCGCGTGCTCAACGCCAAGAAGGCCGGCCACACCGGCACGCTCGATCCGTTCGCCACCGGCCTGCTGCCGCTGTGCTTTGGCGAGGCCACCAAGTTCTCGCAGGACTTGCTGGAAGCCGACAAGACCTACGAGACCACGGTCCACCTGGGCCAGACCACCGACACCGGCGACACCGAGGGCGAGGTCGTCGAGACCCGCGACGTCAACGTCACGCTGGAGCAGATCCACGCCGTGCTGGAAAAATTCCGCGGCCCGATCGCCCAGGTGCCGCCGATGTACTCGGCCCTGAAGCGCGACGGCAAACCGCTGTACGAATACGCGCGCGCCGGCATCACGCTGGAGCGCGAGGCGCGCAACGTCGTCATCCACAAGCTGGAACTGGTGTCGTACGAGGCGCCAATGCTCAAGCTGGTGGTCACGTGCAGCAAGGGCACCTACATTCGCGTGCTGGGCCAGGACATCGGCGAAGCGCTCGGCTGCGGCGCCCACCTGAACGCGCTGCGCCGCACCCAGGTCGGCCCGCTGACCACGGAAGGCATGCTGACGCTGGAACAGCTGACCGCGCATCCAGCGCCGCTCAGCCTGCTCGCGCCGGTGGACGCCTTGCTGTCCAGTTTCCCGGCGGTGCACCTGAACGCCGAGCTGGCCAAGCGCTTCCTCAACGGCCAGCGCCTGGCCTTGGGCAAGGAGCCGGTGACAGTCCCGGCCGAAGAGGGCAGGGTGCGCGTCTACCTGGACGACAAGCTGCTCGGCACCGCCCAGCTGGGCGAGTACAGCATCCTCGCCCCGGAGCGCCTGATCGCGTTTGTCCAACCCTAAGCCCCAATAAAGCAACTCTTTGAAAATATTCAGGATTTCCGGGAGAGTTGCACCGCAACATGCTATACTACGCGGTTCCAGAAATTGGCCACTCCCGTACGTCACGTACGCACCCGCAGTTTTTCAGCAAATATAACGACCATGTCTACTACAAAACGCGCAATTCGTAATATCGCCATCATCGCCCACGTTGACCACGGTAAAACTACCCTGGTGGATCAACTGCTGCGTCAGTCCGGCACCTTCCGTGAAAACCAAGCGGTCGACACCCGTGTCATGGACTCGAACGACCTCGAAAAGGAGCGCGGCATTACGATTCTGTCGAAGAACTGCGCTGTTGAGTACGAAGGCACCCACATCAACATCGTCGACACCCCAGGCCACGCCGACTTCGGCGGCGAAGTCGAGCGCGTGCTGTCGATGGTGGACTCGGTTCTGCTGCTGGTCGATGCCCAGGAAGGCCCGATGCCACAGACCCGCTTCGTGACCCGCAAGGCACTGGCCCTGGGCCTGAAGCCTATCGTCGTCGTGAACAAGGTCGACCGTCCTGGCGCGCGCGCCGACTGGGCGATCAACCAGACTTTCGAACTGTTCGACAAGCTGGGTGCGACCGATGAGCAGCTGGACTTCCCTATCGTCTACGCCTCGGGCCTGAACGGCTACGCCGGCCTGACCGAAGACGTGCGCTCGGGCGACATGAAGCCGCTGTTCGACGCCATCCTGGAACACGTGCCTGTCCGCGACGACAATCCGGACGGCCCGCTGCAGATGCAAATCACCTCGCTGGACTACTCGTCCTACGTCGGCAAGATCGGCATTGGCCGTATCAACCGCGGCCGTGTGAAAACCGGCCAGGACGTCATCGTCCTGAACGGTCCCGGCTCGACCCCGATCAAGGGCCGCATCAACCAGGTGCTGAACTTCAAGGGCCTGGAGCGCGTGCTGGTGGACGACGCTGTCGCCGGCGACATCGTGCTGATCAACGGTATCGAAGAAATCGGCATCGGCTCGACCGTGTGCGCACCGGACACCCCGGAAGCGCTGCCGATGCTGACCGTCGACGAGCCTACGCTGACCATGAACTTCATGGTCAACAACTCGCCACTGGCCGGCCGCGAAGGCAAGTTCGTGACCTCGCGCCAGCTGCGCGACCGTCTGGACAAGGAACTGAAAGCCAACGTGGCACTGCGCGTCGCCCCAACCGACGACGACACCACGTTCGAAGTGTCGGGCCGCGGCGAGCTGCACCTGACCATCCTGATCGAAAACATGCGTCGCGAAGGCTTCGAGCTGGCCGTGTCGCGTCCACGCGTGGTGTTCAAGATGGTCGATGGTGTGCGCCACGAGCCGTTCGAGCAACTGTCGGTTGACGTTGAAGAAGCCAACCAGGGCGGCGTGATGGAAGAACTGGGCCGCCGTCGTGGCGACCTGCAGAACATGGAATCGGACGGCAAAGGCCGTGTGCGCCTGGAATACCGCATTCCTGCGCGTGGCCTGATCGGCTTCCAGGGCGAATTCATGACCCTGACCCGCGGTACCGGCCTGATGTCCCACGTGTTCGACGCTTACGGTCCTGTCGACAACTCCAAGGGTGAACTGGGCGGCCGCCGCAACGGCGTGCTGATCTCGCAGGACGACGGCGCCGCCGTGGCCTACGCGATCTGGAAACTGCAGGATCGCGGCCGCATGTTCGTGGTCCACAACGACCCGGTGTACGAAGGCATGATCATCGGCATCCACTCGCGCGACAACGACCTGGTCGTCAACCCGATCAAGGGCAAGCAGCTGACCAACGTGCGCTCGTCGGGTACCGACGAAGCCGTGCGCCTGGTGCCGCCTATCCAGATGTCGCTGGAATACGCCGTGGAATTCATCGACGACGACGAACTGGTGGAAATCACCCCGAAATCGATCCGTCTGCGCAAGCGTTTCCTGAAGGAACACGAGCGTAAGAAGGCATCGCGCGAAGCGTAATTCCGCTTCAAAGCAGTTCCCCGCAAAAAAGCCGCCCAGTGCAAACTGGGCGGCTTTTTGTCTTTCCGGCATCCTGCTCGATAGGCTGGCTGTAAACGCGAAATTTATCGTTATGAGGATTTCATATTTTTTTATTCGGCATAGTAATTATAAAAGTTAATATAATTTGGAAAAATAGGGGTTTCACTTGCACCGTTGTGTTTTATTTTGCACCAAAATGGTGCGTTATAATCTAATATAAAAATAAACGTTGTTTTGTTGATGAAATTTACAATGCGCAATTGACACCCTTTTGGGCCGCGTGGTTTTATCGATGCTTGAGCTTGCCTTGCAAGCTTCAACGGGGTCGTCGAACAGGCGCTTCCGTGACTGGAAAAAGTTGGGGCAAATATAAAACAAGCTGGTGGCGGTCGGACGTGTTTACCCACGGACCGGCCGTCAACCAAGCTTTTTCTAAATCGGAAATCGGGAAAATCTCGAGTCGCCTGCGGGCACCTCCATCACGACGACCAACACCGAAACCGGCCTGAAGCGCAGCATCAGCGCCGACGCCAGCGGCCGTTATTCGGCGACCAACATCCCGGCCGGCCACTATCGTGTCGAGCTGGTACGCGACGGCAAAGTCGCCCAAACCACTGAAGTCGACGTGCTGTCCGGCCAGGGTAGCAACGCCTCGTTCAGCGCCGTGGTGCAGTCGGTGCAGGTGACCGGCCGCCGCAACCGTATCGACGTCTCCAACACCAACAACGGCGCCGTGTTCACCGCCAAGGATCTGGCCAAGCTGCCGGTCCGGCAGACCCTGAACTCGATCGTGCTGCTGGCGCCGAACACCACCAAGGGTGACTCGGCCTACGGCAACACCGCTTCCTTCGGCGGCAGCGGCCAGTCGGAGAACGCGTTCTACCTGAACGGCTTCCCGATCACCAACTCGCTGTCCCAGCTGGGCGCGATGGAGCTGCCATTCGGCGCCATCCAGCAAGCGTCGGTGATGACCGGCGGCTTCGGCGCGGAATTCGGCCGCTCCATCGGCGGCGTGCTGAGCGTGACGTCGAAGAGCGGTACCAACACCTGGGAAGCAGGCGCCACCTACAGCGTCCAACCCAACGGCCTGCGCGCCAAGCGCCAGAACGTGTACTACCCTGTCACCGGCGACAAGAACAACGTCGACACCGACGCCAACCTGACCACCCTCGGCCAGGCCGGCTTCAATTCCAACCGCAGCTGGGATAACCGCTGGTTGGGCAAGTTGGACTGGAATATCAACGACAACCATCGCCTGGAATTCACCAGCGCCGGCAACAGCAGCCGCACCCGCTACCAGCGTTACGGTTTCGCGCTGAACCCGAACAACCCGAATGCCTTGGCCGCGCTCGATGGCACCCCGACCGGCAATCTGTACACCTCGGTCACCGGCAAAAACCTCGGCGCCACCGACCCCGCCTACCCGAACGGCACGCCGGGCGCCGTGCTGAACATGCTGAAGTACACCGGCCAGATCACCGACGACCTGGCCATCAACGGCCTGTACGGCAAGATGAAAACCGAGCGTGGCACCAGCTACGAAATCGGCGGCGTCTACCAAGGTTCCGCGGGCGGCCTGCCGCCGACCATCGGCACCGTGGCCAAAACCAGCCAGTGGTCGGAGATCGACCCTAACCTGTATCGCAACTACAACGTCTTCCCGGGCAACCGCGCCACCCCTGGTTCGGACGAAGTCAAATCCGGCCGCCTGGACATCGAATACAAAATCGGCACCCACCTGCTGCGCGCCGGTATCGATTCGAGCAAGATGGAAACCCGCGGCGCCGGGAATTCGAGCAGCGGCGGTTGCTCGTGGACTTACCGCTTTGTCGGTATCGGCAACGCCAACCAGCCGGTGCCGCTGTCGGGCAGCCGTCCTGCGGTGGTCTCCAACTTCGGCGGTTCCGGCGTGGATGGCTACTATGCCCGCCAGAGCATCTTCAGCTCGATCACCGACGCGTCGGCCACCCAGTCCGCCCAGTACATCGACGACAAGTGGCAGGTCACGCCCAAGCTGCTGGTCACCGCCGGCATCCGCAACGACGCCTACAGCAACTCGAACGGCGACGGCCAGAAGTTCATCGACATGAAGAACGAAATCGCACCGCGCCTGGCCGCCGCATGGGACGTGAACGGCGACGCCTCGTCCAAGGTCTACGGTAGCGCAGGCCGCTACTTCCTGCAGTTGCCGACCGGCGTAGCGGCCCGTGCCGCCAGCCGCTCGACCTTGACCACCCAGGACTTCACCTACACCGGTGTCAGCCCAACCGACGGTACGCCGATGGGCAATAACCCGATCAACGCGCCGATCTCGGTCGATGGCGAATACGGTACGCTGAAGAACCTGCGCGCCGTGGTGATGGCCGACCTGAAGCCGAACTACCAGGATGAAATCACCCTGGGCTGCGAGAAGGCCCACGGCCCTGACCTGAACTTCGGCGTCAAGGCCACCTACCGCAAATTGGGCGCCGGTATCGACGACAGCTGCGACACCCGTCCGCTGTACGCCTTTGCACTGGCCCACGGCATCGAAGTGCATAACACGCTGTTCATCAACTGCTTCATCTACAACCCGGGCAAGGACGTGACGGTATGGGGCGATGGGCACGACGTCAACGGCAATCCGCTGGTGACCGGCAAAGGCCAGTTCGCGCACTTCACCGCCGCCGAAATCGGCGAACCAAAAGCCGAGCGTACCTACGCCGCGCTGGACTTCTTCCTGGAGCATCCGCTGCGTCAGGGTTGGTACGGCAAGGTGTTCTACACGCTGTCGCGTAGCCGCGGCAACATGGAAGGCCAGACCCGTTCCGACACCGGCCAGAAAGACGTCGGCACCTCGGCCGCCTGGGACTTCCCGGAGTTCGCTCCTGGCAACAACGGCCTGCTGCCTAACGATCGCAAGCATCAGCTGAAGGCATACGGCTTCTACCAGATCACGCCTGAGTGGTCGGCTGGCGCCAACGTGCTGATCCAGTCGGGTCGTCCGGTCGTTTGCCTGGGTACCAACGATGCCGCGGACCAGGGTAAAGATCCAGCCTTCCTGATCGGCATCGCCTACGGTGGTCCTGGCTACAACGCCGAGTACTTCAACTGCGGCGGCGTTGCACGGCCACGCGGTTCGATGGGCCGCCTGCCTTGGGCAAAACGCCTGGACCTGAACCTGGTCTATGCGCCGGAATACGCCAAGGGCCTGTCGCTGAAAGTGGAGGTGTTCAATGCGCTGAACGGCCGCTCGCCGCTGTCGCAGACCGCCGTCTATGACGATGGCGACAGCACGGTGATCGATTCGCGCTACAACCAGCTCACCACGTTCCAGACTCCGCGTTCGGCCAAGTTTACGGTGGAGTACAACCGCAAGTTCTGATCCGGCTGTCCTCTGATGAAACCGCAGCTTCGGCTGCGGTTTTTTTTGCGCCGCCGCCACGCCGGTTTCGTTTGCGTTTTTATTTCTGCTGGGGTACTTTGGTGCATGCCAGCATAAACCGCAGGGAGGAAGATCCGTGAGCGACGACCAGTCCAAGCCGGGGCCGCAATGGCCCGTCCATCCGTTTGCGCTGGCCCAGCAGGCGACCGATTATTGGATCGACGCCTGCCAGCGCAGCGTGCTGTTCATGGACGTGCTGCGCCGGCGCGGCGACGAGCGCAACCATCGGGACGAGCAGCCCGCGCCGCATGTGCTCAGCTTTGAATTCGAGACCATCCTCGACGGCCGCCACCTGGAGCGGCCGGTCAACTACGGCCTGCTGTACATCCTGCCGCCGGACGGCATCGCGCCCGATCCGCACAAGCGGCCCTTCATCGTGTTCGATCCGCGCGCCGGCCACGGGCCGGGCATCGGCGGCATGAAGCAGGACAGCGAGATCGGCGTCGTGCTCAAGGCCGGCCATCCCTGTTATTTTGTCGGCTTCCTGCCGCAGCCGGTGCCGGGCCAGACCATCGAGGACGTGTGCCGCGCCGAGGCGCAGTTCATCGCCAGGGTGGCCGCGCTGCACCCGCACGCCGACGGCAAGCCCGCGCTGATCGGCAACTGCCAGGCGGGATGGCAGATCATGATGACCAGCGCCTTGAATCCCGACCTGGTCGGCCCGCTGGTGCTGGCCGGCGCGCCGCTGTCCTACTGGGCCGGCGTGCGCGGCAAGAACCCCTTGCGCTACCTGGGCGGCGTGCTCGGCGGTACGTGGATGACCGCGCTGGCGGGCGACCTCGGCAATGGCATCTTCGACGGCGCGCAACTGGTCGCCAACTTCGAGAAAATGAATCCGTCCAACACGCTGTGGTCCAAGAACTACAACGTGTATTCCAAGGTCGACACCGAGGCCGAGCGCTTCCTGGAGTTTGAAAAGTGGTGGGGCAATCCGGTGCTGCTGAACGCGGGCGAAATGCAGTACATCGCCGACTCGCTGTTTGTCGGCAACCGCCTGAGCGACGCCGCCCTGCTCGACAGCAACGGCCACCGCATCGACCTGCGCAACATCAAGTCGCCGATCGTGGTGTTCTGCTCGTGGGGCGACGACATCACGCCGCCGCAGCAGGCGCTGGGCTGGGTGCTGGACCTGTACGAGGACGACGCGGCGCTGGTGGCGGGCGGCCAGACCATCATCTACTCGATGCACCAGAGCATAGGCCACCTGGGCATCTTCGTCTCGGCCTCGGTGGCGAACAAGGAGCACGAGGAATTCACGGCGGCGATGGACATGATCGACATCATGCCGCCCGGCCTGTACGAGGCCGTGTTCCTCGACAAGGACGAGGAGATGCTGCAGGCGGAAATCGCGGCCGGCGACATGGCGGGCGGCGACTACGTGATGCGTTTCGAGCGGCGCGGCTTGGACGCGCTGCGCGCGCTGGGCGGCAACGACGCCGAGGACGAGCGCCGCTTCGCGGCCGTGGCGCGCGTATCGGAAATTAACACCGGGCTGTATCGCACCTATGCCAGCCCGGTGGTCAAGGCCATGGTCTCCGAGGCCAGCGCCGAGCAGCAGCGCGAATCGCATCCGCTGCGGCTGCGCTACCGCATGTTCTCCAGCAAAAATCCGCTGCTCGACGGCATACCGGCAATGGCCGCCAAGGTGCGCGCCGAGCGCCGCCCGGTCGCGCCCGACAACGTCTTCATGCAGATGCAGGAAGCGATGTCGCGGCAGATCGTCGACGCGCTGGACCGCTACCGCGATCTGCGCGACCAGGCCACCGAAAACATCTTCCTTGGCGTGTACGGCTCGCCGCTGTTGCAGGCGCTGGTGGGCCTGCGCACCGACGGCGGGCGTCCGCGCCGCATCGGCCGCGACATCGCGCGCGAAGCCGCGCTCAGCGCGCACCGCGCGGCGGCGGCCATGAAGACGGCGGAGGGCGGCGTGACCGAGGCCATCATCCGCGGCCTGCTGTACATCTACCGCAGCCCGGAGATGAGCGCGGCCGACGAGCGCGCCTTCGCCACGATCCGCCAGCTGCGCCTGCGCACCTCGGACGACAAGGAGCTGAGCGTCACGCATTTCAAGACCATCCTGCGCGAGCAATACCTGATGCTGCAGGTGGACGAGGAGGCGGCGATGCACGACCTGCCGCTGCTGCTGCCGGCCTCGGCGGAAGCGCGCGCGGCGGCGCTGGCCATCGTGCGCCAGGTGGCCGGTGCCACCGGCACGCTGACCGGCGACGGCGCGGTCCGGCTGGAGCGGGTGGTCGCGGCCTTCGAGGCGCGCGCGCCCAAGCTGGCGGTGGCGGGCAAGCGCGGCAAGGCGTGATCGGCGATGATTAGCGACCCAGCGGCTTGCGCATGAACACGCTCAGCGGATCGTCCGGATAGTCGCCGTAGGGCGCGCAACGCTGGAAGCCGTGGCGCTCGTACAGGCCCAGCGCTTCCGGCTGGGACGGGCCGGTCTCCAGCACCATCTCCGGACAGCCGTGATCCAGCGCCGCCTGCTCCAGCAAGGCCAGCACGCCGCGCGCCAGTCCCTGGCCACGCGCCGCCGGCTGCACATACATGCGCTTGATCTCGCCATATTCCGGCGTCAGCACCACGGCGCCGCAGCCGACGATGGCGTCGGCCGCGTCGCGCGCGACCGCGAAGCGCACGTTCGGCTGCATCAGCGAGGGCAGGTCCAGCGCGTACACGCTTTCCGGCGGATAGAGGGTCAGCTGATAGGCGTCGAGGTCGGCAATCAGGGCGATGACTTCGGGCTGGTCGGGGGATTCAAAGGCGATGGGCATGGCGGTCATTTTAATGGACGGAAAAATCCAGTATAATGGATTTCATGGATATCAACAAACTGATTGCCAGCCGGGTGCTGGCCCTGCGCGACCGCCGGGGGCTGTCGCTGACCGCGTTGGCCGAGCGCAGCGGCGTGAGCCGCTCCAATATCTCGCTGATCGAGCGCGGCGAAAGCAGCGCCACCGCCACCGTGCTGGACAAGCTGGCCGGCGCGCTGGGCGTCACGCTGGCCGCGCTGTTTGAAGCGGAGGAGGGCGAGCCCGCCCCGTCGCCGCTGCAGCGCGCCGCCGACCAGCCGGTATGGACCGATCCGGCGTCGGGCTACGTGCGGCGGCAACTGTCGCCGTCCGTGCGCACGCCGCTGCAGCTGGTGGAGGTGGTGTTCCCGCCGGGGCAGCGCGTGAGCTACGAGCAGGTGCTGCGCGACGCCGACGTCCATCAGCAAGTCTGGCTGCTGGACGGGGTCATGGAAATCACCGCCGGCGACGAGCACTGGCGGTTGGAGCAGGGCGACTGCGTCGCCTTCCGCGAAAACCGGCAGATCGTCTATGCCAATCCCGGCATGCGGTCGGCGCGTTATCTGGTGGGCTTGGTGACGCTGCCATTTGTGGCGACCAGATCCTAGCGCCGCGGCGATTAAACGGTGGCGGGCGTCGAACTGCTGCTGGAGCTGCTGGACGTAGCTGGGCTGTCTGAAATGCCCCCAGCTTTCCACAGCACAACCGGATTGTGGAACGGTATCGGCGGGCCATAAAAATTGTGGAGCAGGCCTTTGCCGTATCCCGGAACGAAACCCTTGTCGGCGATGTCATTGTAATAAAATTCACACACCCCTAAAAAAGCGGTGATATTTGCGTTGCTCGCGAAGCCTAAGTTGTCACGGAAGAAATCCCAGTCGGCCACACTAAAACCGATCTCGCCTTTAGGACCTCTTTTGGTAGCGTGAAAGGAATTATATTTGTTCACCAAGTCATACTGCCTGGTTCCGGATCTGAGCGTTTTATTGTAAACCGAGATATGGAAACCGCCGGGATTATCCGTCAATGTCGCATGGATGATAAAAATGTTCTGCACTGCCGTAGTGGGGTAATAATCGATATAGGCAAGGATTCCGCTGTTGTTTATGTATTTCTGGTATTTAACCAGATGCGTATGCTCTTTCATTATTGATCCCCCACGATTTCACAGAGAAACTGCTTGGATCTGTTGATTATAACGACGCGAAAGTAGACGAATCTATCAATTTGTCACTACTGCAATTCCTCCCCCGGCGGAGTGCATATGCAAGTCGACCGGGCCGGCCGGTGCTATTTTTGATAAAATACGCGGCTCCCGGCGCCACAGCCAGCATGTTCGACTTTAAACAACGATTCCAGATGGTCCCAAATACTCGCTCCCCAGAGGGAAAAACCGAAAAATCCGACATGGTCGCAGGACGCCGGATTAGCGTTGCCCCGATGATGGACTGGACCGACCGCCATTGCCGCGTGTTCCACCGCCATATCAGCCAGCACACCTGGCTGTACACGGAAATGGTCACCACCGGCGCCCTGGTCTACGGCGACGTCGAACGCCACCTGCGCTTCAACGATGAAGAGCATCCGGTGGCGCTGCAGCTGGGCGGCAGCGATCCGGCCGATCTCGCCACCAGCGCCAGGCTGGGCGAGAAGTGGGGCTACGACGAAATCAACCTCAACTGCGGTTGCCCGTCCGAGCGCGTGCAGAAGGGCGCGTTCGGCGCCTGCCTGATGGCCGAGCCGCAACTGGTGGCCGACTGCGTCAAGGCCATGCGTGACGCCGTCAGCATCGACGTCACGGTCAAGCACCGCATCGGCATCGACCAGACCGAAAGCTACGACTTCGTGCGCGACTTCGTCGGCACCGTGGCCGAGGCCGGCTGCCGGACCTTCATCGTGCATGCGCGCAACGCCATCCTCAAGGGCCTGTCGCCCAAGGAGAACCGCGAGGTGCCGCCGCTGAAGTACGAGTTCGCCTACCAGCTCAAGCGCGATTTCCCTGACTTCGAAATCATTATCAACGGCGGCATCAAGACCGAGGCCGAAATCGACCTGCATTTGCAGCACCTGGACGGCGTCATGCTGGGCCGCGAGGCCTATCACAACCCCTTCGTGATGGCCGGTTTCGACCAGCGCTACTACGGCGACACGCGCGCCCCGAGGAGCCGCGAAGACGTGCTCGAAGCCATGATTCCCTACATTCAAGCCCAGCTGGCCCGGCACGGCGCCCAAGGCTTGAAGCTCAACTCCATCACCCGCCACATGCTGGGCCTGATGACCGGCCTGCCGGGCGCGCGCGCCTTCCGCCAGGTGCTGTCCGATTCCAAAAAACTCTCCCTCGGCGACCCCGCCTTGCTGCGCGAAGCCGCAGCCCGCCTACGTATTGCTGCGTAGTACACAGCACAAACTAGCGTTTCTGGCAAACAATATATTGGACTGTTGGAATTTCCACGCAGAAAGTTCGTTTGCGTATTTTTCGGGCAGTTTTTGCTTGCTTTGAGGCAAAATTTGCATCTATAATTCCTGAATATACACACATATCCACCGTTATTCTCCGTTTGTATATGGCGGTAAAACTACATGCAAGCAGCTGGTGGAGCCGCTAATTTTGCATTCGCAGTCATTGTTTGCTACTGTCTAGATATATTACTTAGCAGCAAGGCCGGGTGGGTTGTGTCGTGCACGAGACGAGACTAGCCAGGGCACTCTTATCAACTGTGTCACTTACGAAGAAGACGAGATGAATTTAGCAAAAATGAAAGTCGGAACGCGCCTGGGTCTTGGATTCGCGCTGGTTCTGTTATTCCTGGTGGCAGTGACCGCCGTCGGTATCTTCCGCATGGCACAGATCCAGGACCGTCTGGATCACGTGATTACAGTGAACAACGTGGTGTCGCGCTTGGTGGTGGACATGCGTTCCAACGTGGGCGACCGCGTGACCTCGCTGCGCATCCTGACCCTGATGACCGATGCCGGCGACATGGAACCGGAAATGAATCGCATCAAGGAACTGGCCGGCAAGTACGCCGACGCGCAGAACAAACTGAGCTCGCAGTTCGCCATCGAAGCCACCGCTGAGGAAAAAGCGTTGCTGGCGACGGTCAAGGAGCAGGAAGCGGTCGCCATGCCGGCCATCGCCAAGGCGTCCGAGCTGTGGCTGGCCAACAAGGCCGAGGAAGCCACCAAGGTGCTGATCAAGGAAATCCGTCCGGCCCAGAAAAAATGGATGGCCGCGCTCGATCAGCTGGGCACGCTGGAAGACAAGCTGAACGCGCAGGTGCAGACCGACGCCGCCGCTGGCTTCTCGTCCGCCCGCAGCTTCATGATCATCATGGGCGTGCTGGCTGTCGCGATCTCGGTCGCCGCCGCCTACGTCATCACCCGCGGCCTGCTGAAACAGCTGGGCGGCGAGCCGGACTACACCGCTTCGATCGCCGGCGCCATCGCCAACGGCGACCTGTCGATCTCCATCGATACCGACGGCAACGACAAGGACAGCTTGCTGTCCGAGATGAAGGAAATGCGCAACAGCCTGGTCGACATCGTGGGCCAGGTTCGCTCGGGCACCGAGACCATCGGCACCGCCTCGCGTGAAATCGCCGCCGGCAATATCGACCTGTCGTCGCGCACCGAGATGCAAGCCAGCTCGCTGGAGAAAACCGCGTCGGCGATGGAAGAGCTGACCTCGACCGTGAAGCAGAACGCCGACAATGCCCGTGAAGCGAACCAGCTGGCCTCGGCCGCGTCGGACGTCGCCATCAAGGGCGGCAAGGTGGTGTCGGAGGTGGTCAACACCATGAGCTCGATCGACGCCTCGGCCAAGAAGATTGTCGACATCATCGGCGTGATCGATGGCATCGCCTTCCAGACCAACATCCTGGCGCTGAACGCCGCGGTGGAAGCGGCCCGTGCCGGTGAACAGGGCCGCGGCTTCGCGGTGGTGGCGTCGGAAGTGCGCAACCTGGCCCAGCGTTCCGCTGGCGCCGCCAAGGAAATCAAGATGCTGATCGACGACTCGGTGGAAAAAGTCGGCGCCGGCACCAAGCTGGTCGGCCAGGCCGGCGTGACGATGGACGAAGTGGTGGCCTCGGTGCGCCGCGTGACCGACATCATGAGCGAGATCGCCAACGCCAGCCAGGAACAGAGCGCCGGCATCGAGCAGGTGAACCACTCCATCATCGAGATGGACAGCATGACCCAACAAAACGCCGCGCTGGTCGAAGAAGCCGCCGCCGCAGCGCAAAGCTTGCAGGACCAGGCCGCCGAACTGTCGCGCGTGGTCAGCATCTTCAAACTGGTGGAAGGCGAGGAGCGCGTGTCGGCTCCGGTGTACCAGCCTGCCGCCGCCAAGGCACCGGTCAAACCGATCGTTGCCCGTGCTCCTGTCAAGAAACTGGCCTCCGCGCCGGCGCCTGCCGCAGCAGCCAAACCGAAGAAAGTCGCCGCGGCCGCCAGTGCAGCCGGCAGCGATGAGTGGGAAGAGTTTTAATACTTTGCCGCAGTCTGCCGCCGCGCTGTTGCGCGGCATGTAGGTCCGCTGTGGGATTCGATAAACCAGTTATTAATAATAATTTAGTGGGAAATAAATGAATAAGTTTTCGACCAGTGTATTCGCCGCCGTCATCCTGTCCGCCGCTTCGACCGCCTTTGCCGGCGAAGTGCCAGCATCGCTGGATGCCAAGAACTGCAAGGCTGAATACCCTAAAGCATCGCTGATCAACGAAGAGCAGGGCGATGTCACCATGTCCTTCCTGGTGGCCGCCGACGGCAGCGTCGTTGAATCCAAGGTCGACAAGTCGAGTGGCTACAAGAATCTGGACCGCGCCGCAGTCAAAGCCCTGAGCGCCTGCAAATTCAAACCGGGTACCAAGGATGGCGCCGTCGCCCAGACCTGGACCAAAGTCGACTACAGCTGGAAGCTGTAATCAGAGTCAACGGGGCCGTGCGGCAACGCGCGGCCTGAGTGCCGGATACTTACACTTGGGGAAATCATGTCTACAAATAAGCGTTGGTTAAGTGTGATCGCAGCAGTGCTCGTTTCGAGCGCACCGGCAGTGTTCGCTGCCGAAGTCCCGGCCAGTTTTGATGCCAAAAACTGCAAGGCCGAATACCCGAAAGCGTCGTTGATGAACGAAGAGCAGGGTACGGTGTCGATGTCCTTCCTGATCAAAGCCGACGGTACCGTGGCCGATTCCAAGGTCGACAAGAGCAGCGGCTTCAAGAACCTGGACAAGGCGGCGATCAAGTCCCTGAGCGCCTGCAAGTTCAAGCCGGGCACCAAGGACGGCGCGCCGGCCGAGACCTGGACCAAGGTCGACTACGCCTGGAAGCTGGACTAATTTCCTTGAGGTATCAAAAAAGGAACCGCGCGCGGTTCCTTTTTTTCGCCTGTGGCAACCGTTGTAACAAGCTGTAATCGGGCTCCGGCGGCGGCGCGCTTCCTTATATAGTAATATCAGAAACTAGGAGGAGTGCCATGAAAACCATCATCGCCGTTGCCGCCGCAGTGGCGGCCTTGTCCGGCTGCGCGGTCCAGCAGCCCGGCTATTACGCCACCACCACGCGGGTGGTCCAGGATCCTTACCAGTGGCACACCGTCTCGGTGTCGCCGTCGGATCGTGGCTACAGCAATGGGTCGTCGACCGTCACCTACGAGGAAGTGCCGAGCTCGCGCACGGTGTACGTCACCGAGCCGGCCTACACCACCACCTACGTCCAGCCGGCGCCGGTCTACTACGCGCCGGCCCCGGCCTACTACGCGCCCGCGCCGGCCTACTACTATCCGCCGGTCAGCATCGGCCTGGACTTCTCGTTCGGCCACTGGTGCTGCGGCGGCGGCCACTACCGGGGCTGGGGCGGACGCGGCTACCACCGCCGCTGATCGCCTGATCGCCTGGGGCGGTCCGGCCCGCGGTGTCAGCCGATGTATTTGTGCGTCGCCACGGTGGCATGCGCGGGCGCCAGTCCGCGCTTTTTCTTGATGTACAGCGACAATCCCTCCTGCAGCTTGTCCATGCTGCTCTTTTCCACGTACATGCCCTTGTTCTGCCGGATCGGATCGAGCACGTAGCGCGATTCCGAAATGAAGCGCTGGCACTCCTTCAGCAGCGGGTCCAGGTGGTTGCGCTTGTTCTGCTCCCAGTTCGCCATCCAGCCGTCCTCGATGATGTTGTTCGACAGGATGTTGAGCACATTGCTGGTGGTGTTGTTGGCCAGGTAGTAGCAGCCCAGCAGCGGCGACACCGAGAAGATGTTCGAGCTCAGCGCATCCATGGCCGAGGTGCCCAGGATCAGGTTGACCTTCTTCATCTCCTTGTAGCGCGCGCCCATGATCATGATCTTCTGGCAGGTGGTGGCGATGGCGCTGGCCGCCGCCACGGCCGGCCCGGTCACGCCGCCCAGGTCGGCGAACAGGCCTGCCGTGGACACCGCCAGCTGCGTGGTCTGGATCGCCGCCAGCGCCGCGTGTTCGTTGCGGCTGGTGCGCAGCAGCGCGGCCACCGCGTCGCAGGCGTCGCGCGCGTCGCCCGGCAGCAGGAAGCCGCGCTGCACCGTGGTCTTCTGCGCCTTGTGCCAGTCCATCGCCGCCGTGCCCCAGTTGCCGGCCGCCTTGGCGCCGGCCTTGACCTGCTGCACCAGCGGCAGCGCCGACGTGATGAAGTCGGCCATGAACTCCACGCCCAGCTCGCCGATGATGGCGCCGATGTCGATCGAATCGAACAGCTCGAACAGCAGCCGCAGCACCTTGTCGAAGCCCGGCACGTCCAGCATGGCGGACAGGTCGATGCCGGGGATGTGGATGGCGCTGAAATCGATCTGCCGCAGGTCGATGCTGGGCAGGTCCAGCGCCGGCAGGTGGACGTTGGGCAGGCTGATGTCCGGGATCGCCAGGTGCGGCAGGCTGACCGTCAGGTCGATGTTGAAGAACTCCGGGAACTGCAGGCGCACGCGCGGGAACAGCACGTCGAAGTCGATGTCCAGGATCTTGCTCAGGTCGTACAGCAGCGAGGGGATGTTGACGTCCGGCAGCCGCACCAGGATCTTGAACGCCAGCGCCCGCAGCGAGATCGCCGGCAGCAGGTCCTTGAACTTGATCAGCCCCTTCAGGTTGAGGCGGACCGTGGGCAGGTCGAAGCCGGGGATGTCGCCCAGCTTGATGTCCGGGATCAGGTTGATGTCGAAGTTGGGCAGCGGGATGCGCGGCAGCGTGAAGTTGACCAGCTCGCGCAAGTCGATGCCCTTGAATAGATTGAGGTTCAGCTCAAGCGGGCTGATGTCCGGCACCGACACGCCCGGCACCGCCGCCAGTTTCTTCTTGCATTCCTTGGCTTCCTTGGCCAGCGTCTTGGCATCGTCCAGCCGGCTCTTGGGGCGCAGCTGGGTGCCGCCGAACATGGCCTTCAGCGACTCCTTGCGCTCGCGCTTGATGTGCATGAACGCCGCTTGCAGCGCGATCTCTTCGTTGAACGTCAGTGGCATGAAGGACTACTCCTTAATGGAAAAGTGGCTCAGCGGTTGGACGACCGCGCGTGCGACTGCGTCAGCCTGCGCTGCACGCCGGCCATGAAGGCCGACGTCTTGAAGCGGCCGACCAGCGCCGTGAACACCAGCGCGGTGATGACGAAATAGAAGCTGCAATAAATGTACACCGGCACCATGACGCTGGTGCCGGTGGCGGCGATCACCGTGTTGCATCGGCTGACCAGCTCGCTCACGCCCACCAGCGACGAGGCGCTGGAAGCGATGAACGAGATCAGGAACACATTGATCCAGGTCGGAATGAACAGCAGCGCCGCGCCGATGTCCCCGCGCCGCCAGGCGCGGTGCGCCACCACCAGGCTCTCCGACGTGAACGACAGCGGCGCCGCCGACAGGCCGATCACCGCCTTGACCCATTGCGGCACATGCAGCGCGACGCCGCTGCCCGGCAGCGTGAACTCGCTGGGCAGCACGAACACCGCGTAAAAGATCAGCGCCAGCGTCGGCACGCCGCGCAGGAAGGTCGAGACGCGCTCGGCGATGGCGGCGATGCGGCCCTGCCGCGTCACGCGCAGCCAGGCCAGCCCCGCGCCCATCAGCGAGCCAAGCGCGACGGCGCACACCGCGATGAAGATATTCCACAGGAAGCCCTGCAGCAGGAAGGGCGTCCACGTCAGCAGGAAGCTCAGGGTCTCGGTGTTCATGGCTGCTCCGCCGCCGGCAGCCAGGTTTTTTCCACGTAGTTGAACAGGCGCGTCCACAGGCTGGTGATCAGGTAGAAGGTGATCAGCAGCACCGTCATGGTCAGGAAGATGTTGCCCTTCTCGGCGATCAGCAGGCTGCTCGCGCTCAGCAGTTCGGGAATGGCGATGGCCGAGGCGATCATGGTCTGCTTGGTCAGGTTGATCAGCGCCTGCTTGACCGGCCAGCTGGCGTACTGCGCGGTGGGCGCCAACCGGCGCAGCCGCAGCCGGTAGCCGGGCTCGGTGGTGCGCACATGGTTGGCCGCCTCGACCAGGGCGCGCATCACCATGCCGGCCGTGTAGTAGCCGGAGCAGAACGCCGCCACCGCGAACGCCGGCAGCTTGACCCCGAGCTCGTGCATGGTCCAGCCGCCGAAGCCGAAGAAGATCAGGTACATCATCAACAGCGGCGGCGTCAGCCGGCCGTAGGCCATCACCGCGTGCAGCATGCGCGTGGCCCAGCCGTCGCGGCCGTCCACCACGACCGCCACCGCGATGCCCAGCGCCAGGCTGATGACCACGCCGGCCGCGATCAGCAGCATGGTATAGCCTATGCCCTGCAGGAACTGGGTGCGGTCGTACGGGTCGTACAGGAAGTTCAGGTCCACGCCCAATTGCTCCTTGACCCATAGGCCGACCGCCTGCAGGCCGGCCACCTCGGCGCTGGAGACGTTCTCCGCGCTGCGGCAGGCGGCGATCCAGTTGCCGCTGCTGTTGCGCACGCACTTGTAGAGCCCGTCCTGGCCGCGATCCGACCACAGCGCCTGCTGCGCCTTCAGCCACGAAGTCGAGGCGATGCCCCATTTGCGGTTGGCCTCCAGCAGCCAGCCGGTGCGGTGCAGCTCGGCCACGATATTGCCCAGCGCCAGATCCAGCTCGCCGCCGCGCTCGCTGCGCGAAATGAAGATCGCCATCGGCGTGACCAGCGCGTTCGGCAGCGGCATCGTGTAGCCGCGCCAGTCGGGCAGCTGGCTGGTGTTGAACAGCGCCGCTGTCGCGTACAGGAAGCCCGAGCACTGGCCGTCGCGCAGCGCCAGGTGGGCGTCGCGCACCGACTTGTAGGTTTGCAGCTCCAGCAGGTAGCGCTCGCTCATCGGCTTGTTGAAGTAGCTGCCTTGCACCGCGCAGATGGTCTCGTGGCGGATCTTCGGCCAGGCATCGACCGCCTGTCCCGGCCGGAACAGCACGTTGACGCTGGTCTCGTTGTAGCCTGGCTCGATGGCGGTGGCGATCTTGCGCCGCGCCGGCGTGTCGCCGACGGTGGCGATGAGGATGTCGACATCGCCCAGCTCCAGTTTCTGGAACCGGTTCTCGGTGGTGATGCTGACCTTTTTCAGCGCCACGCCGAGCCGGGCCGCGACCAGCGCCGCGATGTCGCTCTCGAAGCCGACCACCTCGCCCTGTGCGTTGAGCGAATTGTAGGGGCTGAAGTCGGTCTTGACGCCGACCCGCAGCACGCCGTTCTTGCGGATGGCGTCCAGCGTCGCGCTGCCGCCCGCCTGCGCCGGCGGCAACAGGAACAGCAGTCCGATCAGACCCAGTACTTTTAAAAAAGCGCTATTCCACATTGTCGTTTTCGCGGGCCGAGGACCGGAGTTCATGCTACCCCAAGGCGGGCTGGTCACGCAACGGCGGCGGCGCCCACTGTGGCGTGGCGGGCGGTCGATTGCGTTATCAAGCTGCTCATGTTATTGTCAATCGACCTGGTCCTTCCGAGACATCCATGCTGCATCCACTGGCCAGCCTATGGCGCCATTCCAGCCGCGTCACCTTCTACGAATCTGGCGGCCAGGCCGGACAGCTTGCGCTGCAAGGGCAAGGGCGGATGCCGGGTGCGCGGCGGCGCTTTTCGTCGTCCGACGACGCCCACACCTACCTGCGCTACTGGCTGGGCGAACCGGCCGCGCGCGCCGAACTCCAATGGATATTGCAACGCTCGGGCCCTTCGCTGGCGACCGCCCAGCCGGGCGCGGACGCCTGGCTGCACGCGCTGGCCGGGCGCCTGATGAGCGGCGCCGTCATCGTGCTGGAAGAGCTGAGCCGGCAGGCCCGGCCGGGCCGCCTGGTGG
>NZ_WWCX01000067.1:0-33328 GCF_009857655.1 Duganella vulcania | reverse complement strand
GGGCGGCAACGACATCCGTGCCCTTGACGGCATCGACCTGCACATCGCGCCCGGCGAGTTCGTCGCCATCATGGGGCCGTCCGGCTCCGGCAAATCCACGCTGCAACTGGCCGCCGGACAGCTGCCCCGGCAGGTGGCCGGTGCGCTCCCCCAGGCCGATGCGTTCCAGCAGCGCGACGGCGCGGCCGGCCGCATCCGGATCGGCCACGCGGGCGTAGCGCTGCGGCAGCAATACGTTCTCCAGCACGGTCAGGCGCGGCAGCAGATGGAAGGACTGGAACACGAAGCCGATGCGGCGGTTGCGCACCTCGGAGGCGGCGTCGTCGTCCAGGGCGCTGATCTCGTCGTCGGCCAGGCGGTAGCGGCCGCTGTCGGGTCGGTCCAGCGCGCCGAGCACGTTGAGCAGGGTGGATTTGCCGGAGCCGGACGGCCCCATGATGGCGACGAACTCGCCGGGCGCGATGTGCAGGTCGATGCCGTCAAGGGCACGGATGTCGTTGCCGCCCTGGCGGTAGGTCTTGCGGATCTCGCGGAGTTCTATCATCGGGGAAGTATCTCCGCCGATGATAGATTTGTCAATTCACCAATTTGTCTTTTAGCTTAACAATTTTCCCCAAGATTTATTCGACCGTGACCTCCATGCGGTTGTCGCGCGAGACGCGGTCGATCATCTTGTTGTACGGATCGACGCCGACCTCGAACGGCTGCTCCCTGACCGTCACCGTCACCACCGGATCGCTGCCCTGCAGCACGCGCTTGTCGGTGAACAGCACGCGCTCGTCGCGCTCCTTGGCGCCCTTGGCGCGCGCGAACACCGCGATCTCGACCGGCTCGTCGTACACGCGCGGCGTCTCCTTGCCCTTGCCGTCGGCTTCCATCTTGGCCAGGTGCAGCGTCATCGTCACGTCCCACTGGCCGTCGGCGCGCTTGTGGGCCTTGGCCTCGGTCACGCGGTTGTCGTAGAAGACGATCTTCTCGAACAGGTCGGTGATCAGCGCCTGCTTGTCCTGCGGCGCCTCGGCGCGGATGTAGGACAGCAGTTCGCGGCTGGTGGTGTACGGCGGCTGCTGGTAGGCCTTGTCCACCAGGAAGCGCTTCAGCGCGCGGTTGAGCGCTTCCTCGCCGATCTCGTCGCGCAGGCGGTAGAACACCAGGCTGCCCTTGCGGTAGTGGATGTACTGCTGGTTCTCCACGCGCAGCAGCGGCTGCTCCTCGACCAGCTCGCCGCCGCGGTCGCTCAGGTAGCGGTCCAGCTCGAAGCGCAGGAAGCGGCGCAGCTTGTCGCGGCCGTAGGCCTTCTCCATCACCATCATCGCCGAGTACTGCGCCAGCGATTCGATCAGCATGGTCGAGCCCTGCATGTTGGCGCTGACCGCCTGGTGGCCCCACCACTGGTGCGCCATCTCGTGCGCGGTGACGTAGTAGACGTAATCGATGTCGTCCTTGCTGCGCAGGTCGGCGATGAAGCCTATCGATTCCGAATACGGGATGGTGTTGGCGAACGATTGCGCGAAGCCCTGGTAGTTCGGGAACTCCAGCACCCGCACCTGCTTGTGCTGGTAGGGCGTGAAGTTGGCCTCGAAGTAGTCGAGCGACTTTTGCGCCGACGTGATCATGCGGTCGACGTTGTAGGCGTGCTTGCTGTCGTAGTAGATCTCGATCGGCAGGCCGTGCCACTCGCCCTTGCGCACGTCCCAGCGGGCCGACAGGTAGGCGAAGAACGGCACCATCGGCCGGTCCATCTTGTAGTGGAAGTAGCGGCGGCCGTTCCGCTCCCAGCGCTTCTGCAGGTAGCCGGGGGCGATGGCGATCTGGTCGGCGCTGGTGGAGACGGTGGTCTCGAAGTTGATCCAGTCCGCCTCGTCGCTGAAGATGGCGTTGCCGCGCGCCTTCTCGTCCTCCAGCTTGGGCATGCGCACCGGCTCGCCCAGGCCGCGCTTGCGGCGCTCGTTGCGGTCGGTCAGCTCGCCCTGGTGGTTGTAGCCGAAGTGCGGGAAGAAGGTGAAGTTGTTGAGGAAAGTGCCGTTCAGGTTGACCCGGTCGGGCGCGCCGCTGTTGGTGAAGCCCTGGTTGCGCACATCGACGTGGAACGACAGGTCCAGCCTGGCGCCGGGCGCCAGCGGCTGCGCCAGCTTGACGATGCTGAAGCCCGCGTCCTTGTCGTCCAGTTCCATCGTGTGCGGCGGCAGGTTGTCGAAGCGCGTTTCCAGGTCGGGATTGACCTGGATGCGCAGCACGTCGAGCGGCGCGCCGGTCTTGTTTTCCATCAGGTAGCGGCCGTGGATCGCCACCCGGCGCTCGGCCGGGTAGATGTCGACATCGGCGCTGATGTCGGTCACGCGCGGCTGCGGCAGGTCGATGTAGCGGCGATACAGTTTTTCGTAGCGGGCCTGCTTGTCCATCACCACGTCGGATGCCACGTACTTGTTGAGCACGTTGGTGTTGTAGAAGATCCAGGCGCCGCTGCCGGCGAAGCCGGCCAGCAGCGTGGCCAGCGCGACGCCGGACGGCCCCTTCAGGCGCGCGGCCGCCAGTTGCGCGCGCTGGCGCCATGGCCGCGCCAGTCCGCGCACCCAGAACGCCTGCGCCAGCACCAGCAGCGCCAGCGTGAACAAGCCCCAGTAGACGCCGAACCACGACCAGCCCTTGAGGAAGTGGCCGTAGCCATTCATGTCCGAATGGCGCAGGCCGGGCAGCGAGGCGAAGTTGTACAGGTTGTGGTCGAAGTGCATGACGCTCAGCACGATCTGCGACACCATCAGCACGATCACCAGCAGGTAGCCGAGGAACTTGTTATTGGTCAGCACTTGCAGCACCACGGCCATCAGGCCCATCAGCACGAAGAATGCCGATTCCAGCAGCAGGCCTTTCAGGTACAGGCCCACTTCGATCGGCGTGCCGCCCTTGAACAGCTGGAAGCACACGGCCGCCACCACACCGGTCAGCAGGAAGCCAAAGATGACGCCGATCAGCGCGATGCTCTTGGCCAGCAGCGGCGCCCAGTCCGGCACCGGCATGGCGTCGCTGACGTCGGCGATTTTGGCCTGGCGTTCCTTGAAGATCAACTCGCCGGCGTAGAAGGTCAGCACGATAATCAGCATGAAGTTGAAGCTGCTGGCCAGCGTGCGCAGCATCAGTCCGGTGACCGGATAGACGGTGGTGCCGAAGTTGGCGCCGGCCTGGCTGGCGGCGCCAACGAAGTTGAGCACGCCGAACAGCAGCATCACCAGGAAGGGCACGCTCTTGAACACGCCCATGGCGTCGAAGCGCAGGATGTGCCAGCACTGGCGCCAGCCGGTCGATGCGTCGAAGTGCGCGACCGTGCGCGGCAGCGCCACGTTGGACGGCGCCGCCACCGGGGCGGCCGCCTTGGCTTTGCCGAACAGGCGGCGGCCGGTGCCGGCGCGCTGCGGCTTGAACAGCGCCAGCGTGGCGCCGAAGAACACCAGCGCCATGGCCAGCCACAGCGCCCGGTTGGCCAGCAGGAAGCCGGTGAACGGCGGCAGGCCGGCGTTCGAATCGGCGGTCGAGAAGTAGCGGGTGGCGCGGCCGAAGGCGCGCACGCCGAACGGGTCAAGCAGCACGGCGGCCCACTCGTTGTTGATGTCGCGGGTGAACACGCCGGCCACGATCCACAACACGAAGAAGCCCAGCACGCCGACGTAGACCAGCATCATCGAGCGCGTGGTGGAGGCCAGCAGCATCAGCAAGGCGCCGACGAAGACCAGGTTGGGAATGACGAAGAAGGCGAAGCCCCACAGGTAGGCGAACAGCGGTTGCGGGCCGACGCGGGCGGTGTCGACCCACGGCATCACCGAGCCGATCAGCATGCCGGCGGCGATCAGCACGAAGATGCACACACAGGCGGCCAGGCCGGCCAGGAAGCGCCCGGCCAGGTACTGGTATTTGCGCATCGGCGTGGCGAACAGCATGTCGGAGATGCCGACCTCGCTGTCGCGCAGCACGGCGCCGGCGATGAAGACGGTGACGATGAAGGTCGCCACCACGGTGAACGAGCCCAGCATCTGCGCCACGACCACCGGCGCGTTGCGGTGCACATTGCCGATCGCGCCGCCGACCTGGACGGCGTCGCTGGTGGCGGCGCCGAAGGCCATCAGGCCGAGGATCAGGCCGGTGACCCACAGCAGCGGCTGGCGCAACTGGTAGCGCAGGTCGAATTTAAAGAATTCCATCAACATGGCGCGCCCCTCAGACGGTGGCGGCCGCGTTGGCGGCGGCGCTGCGCACGTGCAGGAAGTAGACGTCCTCCAGGTCCGGCTCGACCTGGATGAAGCCGTCGTCCGGCTGGCTGTCGGCGTACACATTGATCTGCGGCTTGCCGCCGACCAGGCGGGTGTGCAGCACGTTCATGCGCTGCTGGTATTCCGGCAGCGCCTCGGCGCTGACGCTGCGGCGCCAGACCTTGCTGCGCAGCGTGTCGATGGTGGCCTGCGGCTCGCCCTGCAGCCGCACCTCGCCCTTGACGATCAGCGCCATGCGCGGACACAGGTCGGTGACGTCGGCCACGATGTGGGTCGACAAGATCACCACCACCTGCTCGCCGATCTTGGCCAGCAGGTTGAGGAAGCGGTTGCGTTCATCGGGGTCGAGGCCAGCGGTGGGTTCGTCGACGATCACCAGCCGTGGCGAGCCGAGCAGCGCCTGGGCGATGCCGAAGCGCTGGCGCATGCCGCCCGAATAGGTGCCCAGGCCGCGCTTGCGCGCTTCCCACAGGTTGGTCTGCTGCAGCAGCGCCTCGACCGCCTCCTTGCGCTCGCCGCGCGCGGTCAGGCCCTTGAGCACGGCGAAGTGGTTCAGCAGCACCTCGGCGGTGACCTTGGGGTAGACGCCGAAGTCCTGCGGCAGGTAGCCGAGCTGGCGGCGCAGCGCCTCGGGCTGGGCCAGCACGTCGAGGCCGTCGAAGTGGATGCTGCCGCTATCGGGATCCTGCAGCGTGGCGATGGTGCGCATCAGCGACGATTTGCCGGCGCCGTTGGGGCCCAGCAGGCCGAACATGCCGTTCGGGATGTCCAGGGTAACGTCGTTGATGGCCTTGACGCCGTTGGCGTAGGTCTTGCTCAGCTGTTTGATCGATAGCATGGAACGCACTCTCCTGATAGGGGACGGACGGTGTCCGCGACAAGATTACTTTAAGGTAAAGTTGTCAAGCTATCAGCAGTTTGCGACCCACTGCGAAAATCGGGGGGTGAAACGCAGTTTTTTAGCAAATTAGCGCCCGGCGCCGCGCGTGTACTCGGGGAACATTTCCTTGAGCAGGAAGGCGATCAATTCCTTCTCGTCCTCCTTGCGCGCGCTCAGCGTGACCACCTTGCCCAGGCGGCGCGAATCCCATTCGAAGTCGCCCGGCTTTTCCTTGCGGATGATCTTGACCATTTCCTTGGCCACGGCGGTCTCGATGTCCTGCTCGGCGCCCTGCTCCACGTGGATCTGCTGCAGCCAACGGCGCTTGAAGTTGGTGTTCCAACCGCGGAATTTCACGTCCGCGCTGTGGTAGCTCTTGTCCACCGAGAAGATGCCGCCGGTGTCGTCCTTGTCGGCGCCGCTGTTGCGGCCCTGCGCGCCGGCGATGTTGGCCTTGGCGATGCGCAGCGAACGTTCGCTGTCGCTCTCGGTCGGCGCCGCCGGCGCCGGTTGCGGGTTGTTGGCCTCGCGCGCGGCGCGGCGCTTGGCGATCATCTCGGACATGTCCTGCTCGGGCGGCGGCGTCATGGTCGCCTGCACCGGCGGCACATAGGTTTCCAGCTTGGGCCGGATGGCGGCCGGCGCGTCCTTGGAGGCGACCTGCTTGCGCGGCGGCGGCGGCTTGGCCTTGGCCACCTCGGTCTTCTTGGGCTCCGGCGTGGGCTTCTTGGTCGCCTTCTCCGGCAGCGGCGCGATGTAGACCATCACCCCGCCCTTGGGCGGCGCGGCGTGGGTGTTCTTTGGCGTGGGCGACAGGAAGTAGTACAGCACGCCCAGCAGGTGCAAGGCGATCGAAATGCCGATGCCGATGCGGTTGGACTTCGATTTACGATCCCATGCGGCGTACCGCTCCCCGGCCTCAGGCAAACGCTGGCCGCACGTTTCGCAATATTCGGAATTTGCAGAAAGTAAATGGGAATCGTGATGCAAAATAGCAAACCTTGAACGGAACGACGTCGGGAAAATGCGGCCATAGTGCCAGAGTCCCGCATTTTTGGGAACCGCTGTGCAAGGCCATGATAACGCGCCGGACGGCGGCGCGTACGCTCCAGGAAAGGGTAGCTTACAAGTTCCACGTCTTGACGGGTGTTACCGTATGTATCAACCGGCTTTACAAAGTGACTTGTGGCAACGCCACCGGGGACGCCGGAACGGCGGCGTGGCGGGTCTCCGGCAAGGGGATGGCGTCCATGCGGGCCAGCATGGTGTGCACGCAGAGGTCGGCGTCCAGCACCTGGCGCGAGCGCATTCCGGGCCGCGGCAGCGCGTGCGTGTAGTAGTGCGCGCCCTCGACCAGGTAGCCCAGCGCCCACAGGTTGCGGGACGGCTGGCCGAAGTCGTCGCGCGGCTGGCCGGCGGCGTCGATGTCCAGTCCGCCGGGGTGGTAGGCGCCGTTGTAGTACGGCCGCGCCAGCCCCCGTTTCAGCACATTACGGATGAGTAAGGAATCGTCCAGCTCGGGCAAAAAGGCGTCCAGGCGGGCCACCACCAGCACATCGGCCTGGTGTTGGACCACGTTGTCGCCAAACCTGGTGCTCAGCGCGTAGCGGGCGTTCTGCTCGTCGAGCTCGACCGTGCAGCCGGGGCCGGAGGCGATCTCGATCACGCCCGCGCCCAGCAGCGCCAGCAGCTCCTGGTTGCGGCGCAGCGGCGGCCCGAAGGCGACCCGGTTGATGGCCGGGTGGTAGACCTCGAGGAAGCGGCGGTGCGAGGCCGGCGTCAGGCCGCCGTGCTCGACCGCCGCCTGCAGCGTGGCGCGCACGTCGCGCAGCACATCGGTGGCGGCCTTGACCGCGCTGCCGACATTGCCCAGCCGGGCCTCGGCCAGGTCGTCGCGCAGCCAGCCGGTGAAGAACTGGCGGAACTCGTCAAGCGAATCGAACTCGCGCCCGCGCAGCGGAAACAGCAGCTGGTCGATCAGCGCGCTGTCGTCGGCCGACAGCATGTAGCGGGCGGGATCGATGGCGGCGCCGTCGGGCGCGGCCGTGGCCAGCGTGTTGCGGTAGACCCAGCCCATCTCGCGCTTGAGCAGCGGCAGCAGTTCGCGCTCGAAGTCCAGCTGGCGGCTGCCGCGCGAGGCCAGCGCCAGGCGGCGCAGCGCCTCCACCGCGTCCGGCGTGAAATAGCGCGGCTGGTGGCGGCCGTCCAGTCCCTTCTGGTTGACGCCGCGCGCGGCGGCCGGCAGGCAGTGGCGCGAGCACAGCGTCAGCTGCGGCTCGGCGCCCGAGCGTTCGTAGCGCAAGCCGTCCTCGCCCTGCACGAAGGCGCCGCCCCGCCCCACCGTCAGCTCGGCGATGATGTCGTGTGCGCTCAGGCCCAGGCCCTGGATGGCCACGCGGGTGCCGGCGCCGATGCCGTCGAGCCGGCTCAGCGGATAGGCGTGGCGCACAAAGGCCAGCCGGCTGTTGTGGCGGGCGTGCTCCTGCGCGAACGCGGCCAGCATGGCGTCCAGCGCGCCGGGCTGGTTGCGGCCGTGGCCGGTGGTCAGCACGACGAAGTCGCTGTGCACCAGGTAACCGGTTTCCAGTTCGACGGTGTGGCGGCCATCCGGCTGGCGCCACAGGTCGGTGGCGCGCAGGCGGTGGTGGGTCAGGCGCACACTGGACGGCAACGCGGCGGCGATCTGGCGGTAGCCCCAGGCCAGGTATTCGCCCAGCAGGCTGCGCGGCAGGTAGTCGGCTTCGGTGATCTCGGCGCCGCCCTGCCCGTCGAGGCGGTAGTAGCGCTCGCCGACGCGGCGGTAGCCCTGCTGGCGCGCCCACGTGGTCAGCGAGGGCGTGGCGCACACCGGCGCGTGCTGCACCGCGCCCGGCGCGGGAAACAGCGTGACCTGGCTGGCGATGGTGTTGATCAAGAGATGCTGCGGCTGGCGCGTGCTGTGCACGCCGGGACCGCAGTCGCCCGGTTCGATCAGGTTGAGGTCGAGCGGCAGTTGCAGGCTGGCGGCGGCGGCCGCCAGGCGCTCAAAAGCGCTGAGCCCGCGAGGGCCCATGCCGATGATGGTGACACTGTGGCGTTTCATCTGTATCCGTCCTTTTATTATGGGCAACTTGCCCATAATAAATAGCCGATCTTCAGAGCAACTTGTGACCGCTCAATGCTTGACGGTGTTCACGGCCTTCAGTGGTACGGCGTGCACACCCGGACCGGGCGGCACGTCGCCGGCCACCAGCTCCTCGTCGCTCATCGGGCCGGTGCCGCTGTACTTGTCGAGGAACAGGTAGATGACCGGCGTGATGTACAGCGTGATCACCTGCGAGAAGATCAGGCCGCCCACCACGGCCAGGCCCAGCGGCTGGCGCAGCTCGGCGCCGGCGCCCAGGCCCAGCGCGATCGGCAAGGCGCCCATCAGCGCGGCCATGGTGGTCATCATGATCGGGCGGAAGCGCAGCACGCAGGCTTCGCGGATCGCCTCGGCCGGCGTGCGGCCCTCGTTGCGCTGCACGTGCAGCGCGAAGTCGATCATCATGATGGCGTTCTTCTTGACGATACCGATCAGCATCAGGATGCCGATGATGGCGATCATCGTCAGATCCAGGTTAAACAGGCGCAAGGTCAGCAAGGCGCCCACGGCGGCCGACGGCAGGCCGGCCAGGATGGTCAGCGGGTGGATGTAGCTCTCATACAGCACGCCCAGCAGCACGTAGATCACGCCCAGCGCGGCGATGATCAGGATCAGCTGGCTGCCCTGCGAGCTCTGGAACACGGCCGCGTCGCCGCCGTAGTTGGTGATGATCGATGGCGGCAGGTGCATCTCCATGCCCATCTGGTCGATCTTGGCGGTGGCCTTGCCCAGCGGGACATCCGGCGCCAGGTTGAACGACAGCGTGATCGCCTGCAGCTGGCCCTGGTGGTTGACGGCGGTCGGGCCGATGGTGCGCTCGACCGTGGCAAAGCTGGACAGCTGCACCAGGTTGCCGCTCTTGTTGCGCACCGAGATGCGGGTCAGCGCGTCGTCGAACTGGCGGTCGGCGGTGGCCGCCTCCAGGATCACGTAGTAGCTGGCGGCCGGCGAGTAGATGGTCGACACCTGCCGCTCGCCGAAGGCCAGGTAGAGCGCGGTGCGGATGTCGCCGATGGCCACGCCGAGGTTGTTGGCCTTGTCGCGGTCGATCTTCAGCGACGCTTGCAGGCCCTTGTTCTGCGAATCGCTGGTGACGTCGCGGAAGTCGGGATCGGCGCGCAGCTTGTCGAGGTATTTTTGCGCCCAGTCGTTGAGCGCGCCGGGGCTGACCGATTGCAGCGTGTACTGGTAGCGGCTCTTGGACTGGCGTCCGCCCAGCTGCAGGTTCTGCACCGGGCTCAGGTAGACGGAGATGCCGGCCACCGACTTGGTGGCCTTGCGCAGGCTGTCGAGCACTTGCGGCATCTTCTGGCGCTGGTCGCGCGGCTTGAGCACCAGGAACATGCGGCCGCTGTTGCCGCCGCCGACAAACGAGGTCACGTCCTGCACGTTGGGGTCGGCCTTGATGACGGCCGCCACGCGTTCCTGCAATTCCATCAGCGAGGACGACGAGATGTCTTCCGAGGCCTCGGTGTTGACGCGGATCTGGCCCAGGTCTTCCTCGGGGAAGAAGCCTTTCGGGATGGTCACATACAACACCGCCGTCAGCGCGAAGGTGCCGATCGCCGCCAGCAGCACGATGTAACGGTGGTGCAGCGCGATGTCCAGCGTGCGCACGTAGCCGTTGCGCAGTGCGGTGAAGCCGGTCTCGAACCAGCGGCCGATGAAGCCGCCCTTGTCGTGCTCGGGATCAATGGCGTCGGCCGGCAGCAGGCGGCTGGCCAGCATCGGCACCAGCATCAGCGACACCGCCGCCGACACCAACACCGACAGCGCCACCACCACGGCGAATTCATGGAACATCAAGCCGATCACGCCGGGCATGAAGAAGATCGGGATAAACACGGCCACCAGCGAGACCGAGATCGAGATGATCGTGAAGCCCATTTCCTTGGCGCCCACCAGCGAGGCTTGCAGCGGCTTCTTGCCGAGCTCGATGTGGCGCACGATGTTCTCCAGCACCACGATGGCGTCGTCCACCACCAGGCCGACCGCGAGCGTGATGCCGAGCAGGGAGACGTTGTCGAGGCTGTAGCCGAAGGCGTACAGCAAGGCCAGCGCGCCCAGCAGCGAGATCGGCATCGTGATGGCCGGGATGAAGGTGGCGGCCGCGCGGCGCAGGAACAGGAAGATCACCAGCACCACCAGGAAGATGGTCAGCAGCAGCGTCAGGTTGACGTCGTGGATGGCTTCGCGGATCGACACCGAACGGTCGTTGACCAGGTTGATGTTGATCGAGGCCGGCAGCTGGTTCTTGAAGCGCGGCAGCAGGCGGCGCACGCCGTCGACCACCTGCACGGTGTTGGCGTCCGGCTGGCGCTGCACCAGCAGCACGATGGAGCGCTCGCCGTTGTAGCTGCCGGCGGTCTTGACCGACTGGAAGCTGTCCTCGACCGTCGCCACGTCCTTCAGGCGCACCGGCTGGCCATTGCGCTGCGCGACGATCAGCTCGGCGAATTCGGAGGCTTTCATCAGCTGGGCGTTGCCCTGGATGGTCAAGGTCTGGCTCGGGCCGTCGAGGATGCCCAGTGGCGTGTTGGCGTTGGCCGACTTGATCGCCTGTTGCAATTCATCCAGCGTCAAGTTGCGGGCGTTCATCAGCTCGGACCTCGCGCGCACGCGCACGGCGAAACGCTTCTGGCCGTTGACGCTGACTTGCGCCACGCCCGGCAGCGTCGACAGGCTGGGCGCGATCAGGTTCTCGGCGTAGTCGTTCAGTTCGGCCAGGGTCAGCGATGGCGAGTTCATCGTCATGAACAGCACCGGCGCGTCGGCCGGGTTGACCTTGCGGTAGGACGGCAGGTCGGTCATCTCGATCGGCAACTGGCGCTGGGCGCGCAGCAGCGCGGCCTGCACATCCACCGCCGCTTCGTTGACGTTGACGCTGGGGTCGAACTCCAGCGTCAGCGAGGAATTGCCCAGCGTGTTGGTGGAGGTGATCAGCGACAGGCCGGCGATGGTGGAGAACTGCTTTTCCAGCGGCAGCGCGACGGACGAGGCCATCGTGTCCGGCGCGGCGCCCGGCAGGTCGGCCGAGACGTTGATCACCGGCGTGTTGTAGCTCGGCAGCGCGGCGACCGGGATGTAGAAGTACGCCAGCACGCCGGCCAGGATCAGGGTCAGCGACAGCAGCACCACCATCACCGGCCGGCGGATGCACAACTCGGAAAGGTTCATCGCTTAGCCCTTTTGTTTGGTCGCGTCGGCCGGCTTGTCGGCGCCGGCGATACGCACCTTGCCGCCCGGCCGCAGGTTCTGCTTGCCGTCGACGATGACTTGTTCACTGCCGCTCAGGCCGGTCACGGCGGCGTTGTCGCCAAACGAGTACACGCGCTTGATGTTGACCACCTTGGCGGCGTGGTCGGCGTCGACCGCGTAGATGAAGGTGCCGCGCGTGTTGCTGATGATGGCGTTTTGCGGGATCACCATGGCGTCCTTCAACACCTGCGAGACCAGCCTGGTGTTGACGTACTGGCCCGGCCACAGTTTGGTGTCCTTGTTGTCGAACTGGGCCTTCACGCGGATCACGCCGGCGACCGGGTCGACCGTGTTGTCGATGAAGCTCAGCGCGCCGCTGATTTCCTGGCCGCCGCCCTGCACCACCTTGACCGGCACCGCGCCCTCATGTTGCGCCTGCAGCAGGCCGGCCAGCGCCGACTCCGGCAGCGTGAAGGAGACGTTGATCGGATCGAGCTGGGTGACGGTGGTGAGCGACGTGGCCAGCTGCACCAGGCTGCCCGGATAAACATTGATGGCGCCGACGCGGCCGCTCATCGGCGAACGGATCGCGGTATAGCTGGCGTCCACGCCCACCGAGCGGGCGGCGGCGATGTCGGCCTGCAGCAGCGCGCGCGCCGAGTCGACCTGGCTCTTGAGCGTGTCGACCGCGCCTTGCGCGATGAAGCTCTTGGCCAGCAGTTCCTGCGCGCGCTTGTACTGGCGCTCGTAGTCGGCCAGCGCGGCCTGGTCGCGCGCGACCTGGGCCTGGGCCTTGTCGAGGTTGGCGCGTTCGCTGCGGTCGTCCAGCGTGAACATCAGCTCGCCCGATTTGACGAACTGCCCTTCCTTGATGTGCACCTTGGCGATGGTGCTGGTGGTTTGCGGATGCAGGTCCACCGTGCTGATCGGTGTGACGGTGCCGTTCGCTTGCAGCACCACGGGCACATCCTGGCGCACCGGCGCGATCACGCTGACGGTGGTCGGGCCTTGCTGGCCCTGGGCCTGCCCCTTCGGCGGCTCGGCCGTTTGATGCGTCGCGTACCAGACGCCGCCACCGACCACGGCGATGGCGCCCACCAGAACTGCTAAGGAAGATTTTTTCATTATTTTTTAAACTAGGTTTACTGTCGAAAAACATTACCACCCTGGACAAGGCGGAATATTGTCGCACAGTATTTACTGGAAAAACCGCGCCCTGCGGATTCAGGCGCCGGCGTAGTATTCCGGCACGATCAGCGTCACCTCCAGGCCGCCGTCGGCATGGTTGGCCAGCATGACGTTGGCGCCGTGCTGCTCGGCGATGTTGCGGGCGATGGTCAGGCCCAGGCCGGTGCCGCCGGACTCGCGCGAGCGCGACGTTTCGATGCGGTAGAACGGTTCGAACACGCGCGCCATCTGGTCCGGGTCGATGCCGGGGCCGCCGTCGCGGATGCGGATGCGCGCCGCGCCCACCATGCGCTCGACCGTCACGTTGGCGTAGTGGCCGTACTTGACGGCGTTGTCGATCAGGTTGACCAGGCAGCGGCGGATCGCCATCGGCCGTCCCATCAGCGCCATCGCCGCGCGGCCGCGCAGCTCGACCGGCTGGCCGCCGTCGGTGGCGTCGCTGCAGACGCTGTCGAGCAGCGCGTCGAGGTCCAGCGCCTGCATGGTTTCGGTGGTGTCCATGCTGCGCGCCAGGTCCAGGCCTTCCTTGACCATCTGCTGCATCGCCGACAGGTCTTCGATCAGGCGCTGCTGCAGATCGTGGTCGCTGACTTTTTCCAGCCGCAGGCGCAGGCGGGTGAGCGGCGTCTGCAGGTCGTGGGTGATGGCGGCCAGCATCTGCGTGCGCTGCATGATGTGCTGGCGGATGCGCGCCTGCATGGCGTTGAAGGCGGCGCTGGCCTGGCGGATCTCGGCCGCGCCGCTCAGCACCACCGGCGCGTGGTTGATGTCGTTGCCCAGGTCCTTGGCGGCCTGCGCCAGCCGCTGGAGCGGACGCACCGTCATGCGCGTGACCAGGTAGGCCAGCGCGGCGATGCAGAGCAGGAAGGGCAGGATGGCCAGCAGCTCGCTATGGCCGGACGGCGGCGGCGCGCGCGGCGGCAGCACGGACAGCTTGAGCACCTGGCCGTCGTGCAGGCGCACGTTCATGGTCTCGCAGGTGCCGCGCCATTGGCTGGGCGCGAAGATGTTGCTGCTCTTGCGCGGCAGGTCGCACACGGCCGGGTGCTCGGCCAGCGGGGCCAGCTGGTAGCCTTCGCCCAGGCGCTGCTGCAGGGTGGCGGAGAACTCGGTCGGCGGCAGGCCCGCGGCCAGCGGCTGGTCGGTGGCCTCCAGCTTGACGGTGCCGCGCGTGGCCATGCGCAGGTAGGTCGGGCGCGAGGCTTCGGGCAGCACGTCGGCGGTGGTGATCAATTGTTCGGCGCGCTCGAGCGCGTGGAAGTCGCGGTAGCGCTCCAGCGCGCGCACGCGCTCGCCGACCGCCAGCCATTGGGTCAGCGCCGCCGAGGCGACGATACCGAGCAGCAGGATCAGGAACACCCGCCCGGTCATCGAGCCGAAGAAAGCTTTCACGCCTGCGACTCCACGGTGACGGTGCCGGCCAGCACGTAGCCGCCGTTGCGCACGGTCTTGATGATCTGCGGCAGGCGCGCGTCCTCGCCCAGCTTCTGGCGCAGGCGGCTGATCTGGATGTCGATCGAGCGGTCGAACGGATCGGCGTCGCGGCCCTGGGTGAGGTTGAGCAGCTGATCGCGGTTGAGCACGCGGTTCGGGTGCTCGAGGAAGACCTTGAGCAGGCGGAACTCGGCGCCCGACAGCATGATGACGATGCCGTCCGGGTTGAGCAGGTGGCGCGCGGTCAGGTCCAGCGTCCAGCCGGAGAAGCGCATCAGCTGCGCCTTCTCGGCGCCGCTGCCGACCGGCATGGCGTTGCTGCGCCGCAGGACGCTACGGATGCGCGCCAGCAGCTCGCGCGGCTCGAACGGCTTGGGCAGGTAGTCGTCGGCGCCCATCTCCAGGCCGAGGATGCGGTCCAGCGGCTCGTTGCGGGCGGTGAGCATGATGACCGGCAGCGTGGAGTGGGCGCGCAGCTTGCGGCACAGGGTCAGGCCGTCGTCGCCGGGCAGGTTGAGGTCGAGCACGACCAGTTCGGGCCGGGCCTCGTCGAGCAGCTTCCACATGGCGGCGCCGTCGGCGGCGCACAGGGCGCGGTAGCCGTTCGATTCGAGGTAGTCGGCCAGCAGGGTGCGGATGTCGCGATCGTCGTCGACGATCAAGATAGTTGATGTGGGTTCCATATGCTAATTATCCCCAGTTAGCCGGCGCGTGACCAATCACCAATTGTATCGTCTTGTATATCTCTCCAGTGACGAAACATCTGGATACAAAATCCGCAAACTGCGAAACTTCGTGGCAACCTTGCGCTGCCACTATGGGTTCAAGCGCGCTGCCCATGCATCGCGATACTCAACTTTCAACGATAGGGGAACGACCATGAACGTCTTACGCAAAAGCATATTGATCGGTTTCACCGTGGTGGGCATGGCGGCGGCGCAGGCTCAGACGCAGATGGACAATGCGGCTCCGGCGGCCGGCCGCCATGGCGCCACCGTCAACCGCGAGCAGATGCAGGCCAAGATGGCGGAACTGTTCGCCAAGCGCCAGGCCAAGCTGCACGACCTGTTGAAGCTGACCGCGCAGCAGGAGTCGGCATGGGCCAGCTACCAGGCGGCGATCGCGCCGGCCGCGACCGGCGGCATGATGCCGGACCGCGCGGCCATCGCCCAGATGTCGGCACCCGACCGCCTGGCCAAGATGCTTGACCTGAGCAAGCAGCGCCAGGCCAAAATGGAAGCGCACCTGACCGCGCTGACGGCGTTCTACAGCCAGCTGACGGCCGAGCAGAAAGCCATCTTCGACGACCACACAATGGGCGGCGCGCACGGCGGGCATGCCGGCCCTCGCGGCGGCTGGGCCGGCCACAAGGGCTAAGTTCTTAGTTCAGGCGTGACAGGGATGCGGTGAATTTCGCCGCATCCTGGAAGCCGATGACGCGGGCGCCGTCGATTTCCCTGCCCTGCTTGTCGAACAGGATGATGCCCGGCGGGCCGAACAGGCCGAAGCGCTTCAGCATGGCCTTGTCGTCGGCGTCGTTGGCGGTCACGTCCACTTGCAGCAGCAGGCTGTTGGCCAGCTTGGCGCGCACCTGCGGATCGACGAAGGTCAGCTTTTCCATTTCCTTGCAGGACACGCACCAGTCGGCATAGAAGTCCAGCATGACGGTGCGGCCGCCGGTTTGCGCCAGCAGCGCGTCGAGCTGCTGCACGGTCTTGATGCGCTGGAACGGCAGCGTCTCATGCTTGGCGCCCAGGTGGGCCAGCGGCGCCAGCGGATCGCGTCCGCCACTGGCCACGCCCACCAGTTGCACCAGGCCCAGCACGGCGGCGACGACGCCGGCCGACTTGGCCACCCACTTGCCGTGGTGCGCCAGCAGGTAGACGCCGTAGCCGGTCAGCAGCACCGCCCAGCCTACCATCTGCACGGCCGGCGGCAACACCGGCGACACCAGCCACCAGCCCACCGCCAGCAGCATCACGCCAAAGAAGCGCTTGACGGCATCCATCCACGCGCCGGCCCTGGGCAGCAAGGCGCCGGCCGAAACGCCAACCAGCAGCAGCGGCACGCTCATGCCGACGGCCATCGCGAACAGCGCGGCGCCGCCCAGCACCGCGTCATGCGAGCCGCTGATGAAGACCAGTATGCCCAGCAGCGCGGGACCGACACAGGGGCCCACGATCAGCGCGGAAATCATCCCCATCACAAACACGCCGGCCAGCTTGCCGGCCGACTGGCGGTTGGAGACGGAGCTCAGCCTGGACTGGAAAACGGCCGGCACCTGCAGTTCGTAGTATCCGAACATCGACAGCGACAGCAGCGCCATCAGCAGCGCGAACGTGCCCAGCACCCACGGGTTCTGGAACTGGGCGGCCAGCCCTTCGCCGGCAAACCCCGCCGCGACGCCCAGGCCGGTGTAGACGATGGCCATGCCCAGCGAGTATGCGGACGACAGCATCAAGCCACGACTGCGGCTGCTTTGCGCGCCCTCGCCCACGATAATCGACGACAAGATGGGCACCATCGGCAGCACGCACGGCGTGAACGACAGGCCGAGCCCAAGGACCAGGAAGAGCGGCAGGATGATGGTCAGGCTGCCGGTGCGCAAGGCCGCTTCCCAGCGGCTGGCCTCATCGGCCGGCGCGGTGGCCGCGGTGGGCGCGGTCAGCGGCGGCAGGACGGTGGTGACCGGCTCGGGGATGGCGCGGATGGTGACGCCCGGCGTCTGCGCGGCGGGCTTGCCTTCGCCGACAGCTGCGCTGGGCGCGGCCGGCGTTGCGGCCTGGATCGGCACGGCTGTGCGCGCCGTTGCCTGGCTGCCGGCAGCGGTGCTTGCGGCAGCCCCGGCGGTCCCGCCAGGCAGCGGCACCGAACCACTGCCGACCAGCGATGCCTTGTATTCTTGCGGCGCGTAGCACAAGCCCTTGTCCGAACAGCCCTGCCCCACCGCCACCAGCGTGAACGGGCCGTCGCCCTCGACCGGCATGGTCATGGTGACGCTCTTGCGGTAGGTCTCGACGTTCTTCTGGAAGGTCTCGTCGAAGTGCACGGTGCCGGCCGGGATGGACAGCGCGCCCAGCCTGGCGCCGCTGGCGCTGAACTTGAAGCGCTCGCGGTACATGTAGTAGCCGTCGGCGATCTGGAAGCTGACCGACAGCGTATGGCCATCGACCATGCGGGCCGAGAACTTGAAGGCCACATCGGGTTCCAGGAAGCCGTCGTCGGCCAGCGCGGGACGCGCCATCAACAGGGCGATCAGCGACAGCAAGGGCAGGAAAAGGCGGGCAATACGCAGCATGGGTTTTCTTTCGACGAAACAAGCACCAGCATAGTACACCGGGCTTAGTTTTTGCGCCTGAGGGCGGCCTTAAGCCCGGGCATAAAAAAAGCCAGGCTGAGCCTGGCTTTTTCGTAACGCGGTGACAACTGCGAAGATTACTCTTCTGCGGTTGGCGCTGCGTCGATGTCGGTGACTTCTGGACGGTCCATCAGCTCAACGTAAGCCATAGGAGCGTTGTCGCCAACACGGAAACCCATTTTCAGGATGCGCAGGTAGCCGCCGTTGCGGTTTGCGTAGCGTGGGCCCAGTTCTGCGAACAGCTTCAGAACCATTTCACGATCGCGCAGACGGGAGAATGCCAGACGCTTGTTAGCCAGGGTGTCGGTCTTGCCCAGGGTCAGGATCGGCTCAACTACGCGGCGCAGTTCTTTAGCTTTTGGCAGCGTGGTTTTGATGGCTTCATGACGCAGCAGGGAAACGGTCATGTTGCGCAGCATTGCCAGACGGTGGGACGAGGTACGGTTCAGTTTACGGAGGCCGTGACGGTGACGCATGGTACTTCCTTTCAGGTGTTTAAATCCGAGTTCTTCGATCGCTCACGTTTGACGGGGAGCGCGGACCGGTTCTAGGGATAACGCCCGGCACAACATGTGCCGGGCGGGTACAGCAAATCAGTTGGCAACAGGGCAGAACATCGCTACGCGATGTCCAGCACTGTCGCCCAATCTGTTATTTTTCCAGGCCAGCAGGCGGCCAGTTTTCCAGCTTCATGCCCAGGGTCAGGCCGCGGGAAGCCAGCACTTCCTTGATTTCGTTCAGGGACTTGCGGCCCAGGTTCGGCGTCTTCAGCAGTTCGTTTTCCGAACGCTGGATCAGGTCGCCGATGTAGTAGATGTTTTCCGCTTTCAGGCAGTTGGCCGAACGCACGGTCAGTTCCAGGTCGTCCACTGGACGCAGCAGGATAGGATCGACCAGCGGTGCGCGCGAAGGCGCTTCAGCAGCGGCTTCGGTGCCTTCCAGGGCGGCGAACACGTTCAGTTGATCGACCAGCACGCGGGCCGATTGACGGATCGCTTCTTCCGGCGAGATGACGCCGTTGGTTTCGATGTTGATGATCAGCTTGTCCAGGTCGGTACGCTGTTCCACGCGAGCGGACTCGACGAAGTAGGAAACGCGGCGCACTGGCGAGAACGATGCATCCAGGATGATGCGGCCGATGGTCTTGTTGGTGTCTTCGGACAGGCGGCGGACGTTACCTGGCACATAGCCACGGCCTTTTTCCACCTTGATCTGCATGTCCAGCTTGCCGCCGGCGGTCAGGTGGGCGATCACGTGGTCCGGGTTGATCAGTTCCACGTCGTGTGGCAGATCGATGTCCGAAGCCAGGATGGCGCCTTCGCCTTCCTTTTTCAGGGTCAGGGTGACGGAGTCACGGTTGTGGACTTTGAAGACCACGCCCTTCAGGTTCAGCAGCAGGTCAACGACGTCTTCCTGGACGCCGTCGAGCGACGAATATTCGTGTACAACGCCCGCGATCGTCACTTCGGTCGGCGCGTAGCCCACCATCGACGACAGCAGTACGCGGCGCAGCGCATTACCCAATGTATGGCCATAGCCGCGTTCGAACGGCTCCATCACGACTTTAGCGTGGCCGGCGCCCAGCGCCTCTACATCGATAATACGTGGCTTCAACAGACTGTTTTGCATGTAAATGTCCTTTTCAATACCCTCGGCGCGTTAGGCCGATAAGGCTGATGGCATTAGTGAAAACGCCCGCTGGTCACAGCGGGCGGGTTTTGGTGCTACTTAGACTACAGATTAACGCGAGTACAGTTCGACGATCAGCGATTCGTTGACGTCGTTGGCGATCTCGTTGCGCTCTGGCAGGGACTTGAAGGTGCCTTCCATTTTCTTGGCATCAACCGACACCCAAGCTGGCATGCCAACTTGTTCAGCCAGCGACAGCGCTTCCAGGATACGCACTTGCTTCTTCGACTTTTCGCGCACGGCGATAACGTCGCCGACCTTGACAGCGTACGAAGCGATGTTCACGACCTGGCCGTTCACGGTGAAGGCTTTGTGCGATACCAGCTGACGCGCTTCAGCGCGGGTCGAGCCGAAGCCCATGCGGTATGCAACGTTGTCCAGGCGGGTTTCCAGCAGCTTCAGCAGGGTTTCGCCGGTGTTGCCTTTGCGGCGGTCGGCTTCTGCGAAGTAGCGACGGAACTGACGTTCCAGAACGCCGTACATACGCTTGACTTTTTGCTTTTCGCGCAGTTGGTTGCCGTAGTCCGAGGTGCGGGCACCCGACTTGACGCCGTGCTGGCCTGGTTTGACGTCCAGTTTGCACTTGCTGTCCAGCGAGCGGCGTGCGCTCTTCAGGAACAGGTCAGTACCTTCACGGCGGGAGAGTTTTGCTTTAGGTCCGATATAACGTGCCACGATGCTTCCTTTTTTTAAATAATAACGCCCCAGCCATCGTGAAATGGTTAGGCGCTAGTCTGATCCTCAGGGTGGGCCAGACGGTGGCTAAAATGCGAATAACCCGCCGAACTGCGTTCGACAGGCGACAACAGCCGGGCAGTATAACCGTTTCCGGTCTCCTGCTCCAGCGATTTCTGCAAGTCGGAAGGAGGCGAAGCGAGCTTCGCCGCCGACCGGACTCTTAGATACGACGACGTTTTGGAGGACGGCAGCCGTTGTGCGGAACTGGGGTAACGTCCTGGATCTCGGTGATCTTGATGCCCAGGTTGTTCAGTGCGCGCACTGCGGATTCACGACCAGGACCAGGGCCCTTGATACGCACTTCCAGGTTCTTCACGCCGCATTCGACTGCGACTTTACCAGCTGCTTCGGCCGCAACCTGCGCTGCGAACGGGGTCGATTTACGCGAACCCTTGAAGCCAGCACCACCGGAGGTCGCCCACGACAGAGCGTTGCCCTGACGGTCGGTGATGGTAATGATGGTGTTGTTGAAGGAAGCGTGAACGTGTGCGATACCTTCTGCAACGTTCTTCTTGACCTTCTTGCGGACGCGCGCTGCTGCTGCGCTGCTTTGTTGCTTAGCCATGTGATTTCCCTAGATTATTTCTTGAGCGATTGAGCGGCTTTGCGCGGGCCCTTGCGGGTACGTGCATTGGTGCGGGTGCGCTGACCGCGGACCGGCAGGCCCTTACGGTGACGCATGCCGCGGTAGCAACCCAGATCCATCAAACGCTTGATGTTCATGGACAGCTCACGACGCAGGTCGCCTTCGACGATGAATTTAGCTACTTCATCGCGCAGTTTTTCCAGTTCGCTGTCGTCCAGATCTTTGACCTTTTTATCGGTCGCAATACCCGTCGCGGCGCAGATGAACTTTGCGCGTGGACGGCCTACACCGTAGATGGCCGTCAGGCCGATAACGGTGTGCTGATGATTTGGGATATTAACCCCTGCAATACGTGCCATTCGTTATTCCTCGATAAATAACGGTTATTAACCTTGACGCTGCTTGTGACGTGGTTCGACGCAGATTACGCGAACAACGCCCTTGCGCTTGATGATCTTGCAGTTGCGGCAGATCCGCTTGACTGAGGCGTTAACTTTCATTTTGCACTCTCTTCTTGGTTCGATTATTTAAGTTACTTGGTCCGGAACACGATACGTGCGCGGCTCAGGTCGTAAGGTGTCAGCTCTACCGTCACCTTGTCGCCAGGAAGAATGCGGATATAGTTCATCCGCATTTTACCCGAAATATGCCCGAGCACCACGTGTCCGTTTTCCAGCTTTACTCGAAATGTTGCATTCGGGAGATTCTCAAGAATCTCGCCCTGCATCTGTATGACGTCGTCTTTTGCCATTCGGTATGTTTGAAACCGCGCTTATCGCGTCGGAATTCCGCCCTTGAAGTTTGCTTTGCGCAGCAGCGATTCATATTGCTGCGACATCACGTAGTTTTGCACTTGCGCCATGAAATCCATGGTAACAACCACAATAATCAACAGAGAAGTGCCGCCGAAATAGAACGGTACTTTCCACTCGGCTTGCATGAATTCCGGCAACAAACACACCAACGTGATGTAGATGGCGCCAGCCAGTGTCAAACGTGTCAGGATCTTGTCGATGTAACGGGCAGTCTGCTCACCGGGACGAATCCCTGGCACAAAGGCCCCGCTCTTCTTCAAGTTATCCGCTGTTTCCTTGCTGTTGAAGACCAGCGCTGTATAGAAGAAACAGAAAAACACGATCGCAATGGCGTACAACAGTGCGTGGATGGGCTCGCCTGGCCCCATCGATGCTGCCAAATCTTTCAGGAACCGGACCGCCGGGTTGGCCGTATCGGCGCCCGTCGTGAACCAGCCCACGATCGTTGCCGGGAACAAGATAATCGACGAAGCGAAGATCGGTGGGATCACGCCGGCCATGTTCAACTTCAATGGCAGGTGCGACGTTTGTCCACCGTAAATCTTGTTACCCACCTGGCGTTTCGCGTAGTTCACCAGAATCTTGCGTTGGCCACGTTCGACAAAGACCACGAAGAACGTCACCGCCACAACCAGGATCATGATGATGATCGCGGACAGGGCACCGATCGAACCGTTGCTCACCGACGAGGCCAGGCCTCCCAGTGCGCCCGGCAGGCCGGCGGCGATACCCGCGAAGATGATGATCGAGATGCCGTTACCGAGACCGCGCTCGGTAATCTGCTCGCCCAACCACATCACGAACATGGTTCCGGTCAACAGCGTAACGACCGTCACGAAACGGAATGCAAAGCCTGGATCCAGCACCAGACCTGCTTGCGACTCCAGTGCGACTGCGATGCCGAACGCCTGGAACGACGCCAGCACCACCGTGAAATACCGGGTGTACTGGGTGATCTTGCGACGGCCTGCTTCGCCTTCTTTTTTGAGCGCTTCCATCTGCGGCGAAACGATCGACACCAGTTGCATGATGATCGAGGCCGAGATGTAAGGCGTGATACCCAGCGCAAAGACTGTGAAGCGCGCGAGAGCGCCACCGCTGAACATGTTCAACATGCCCAGGATGCCACCCTCTTGCGACTTGAACAGCGCGGCCAATTGTACCGGATCGATCCCGGGAACCGGGATGTGAGCGCCGATACGATAAACCACCAATGCGCCAAGCAAGAACCAGAGCCGGCCCCAGGGGAAACCAGCTGCTGCACTTTTAGCCAATTGTGGATTAGTCGCCAATTTTCGCTCCGATCAAGCTGTTAGCGGTCAACTCAGGCTACCGAGCCGCCGGCTGCTTCGATGGCGGCTTTCGCGCCAGCGGTCACTTTCAGGCCTTTGAGGTTCACCGCTTTGGTGATCTCGCCGGACAGAATGACGCGCACGTCGCGTGCCAGCACGCTCAGTACGCCAGCTTGCTTCAGCACCAGGATGTCGACGTCGCCAACGGCCAGGTTGTTCAGGTCGGACAGGCGCACTTCAGCTTTGAAGGTGGCGTTGAGCGACTTGAAACCGCGCTTAGGCAGACGGCGTTGCAGAGGCATCTGACCGCCTTCGAAACCGACTTTGTGGAAGCCGCCCGAACGCGATTTTTGACCCTTGTGACCACGGCCCGAGGTTTTACCCAGACCGGAGCCGATACCGCGGCCGACGCGACGCTTGTAGTGCTTGGCGCCATCGGCTGGTTGTATGGTATTCAGTTCCATGATTTCTCCGTGTGTAAGCCCGGGGGCTTACGCAACTACTTTAACGAGGTACGAGACTTTGTTGATCATGCCGCGCACGGATGGGGTGTCTTGCAGCTCGGAGACCGAGTTGACGCGACGCAGGCCCAGACCGCGGACGGTGGCACGGTGATCTTCGCGCGTGCCGATCAAGCCCTTGACCAATTGTACTTTGACGGTTTTAGTTGTCATGTCGTTCACCTTAGCCCAGGATCTCTTCTACCGACTTGCCGCGTTTCGCAGCAATTTCAGCAGGAGTACTCATTTTTGCCAGACCATCCAGCGTGGCGCGCACCAGGTTGTAAGGGTTGCTCGAGCCGGTGGATTTCGCCACGACGTCGGTCACGCCCATTACTTCGAAGATTGCGCGCATTGCGCCGCCAGCGATGACGCCGGTACCTGGTTTCGCAGGCGACATCATCACTTTCGATGCGCCGTGACGGCCGGTAACGGTGTGCTGCAGGGTGCCGTTCTTCAGGGAGACCTTGATCAGGTTGCGGCGGGCTTCTTCCATTGCCTTCTGCACACCCACTGGGACTTCCTTCGACTTGCCCTTGCCCATGCCGATGCGGCCATCGCCGTCACCAACCACGGTCAGCGCGGCGAAACCCATGATACGACCACCCTTGACCACTTTGGTCACGCGGTTGATCGCGATCATTTTTTCGCGCATGCCGTCATCCGGCTTGTCGCTTGCCATTTTTGCTTGCATTTTTGCCATGATCGTTCCTTAGAACTTCAGACCGGCTTCGCGCGCGGCTTCTGCCAGCGCCTTCACACGGCCGTGGTAACGGAAACCGGAGCGGTCGAACGCGACTTCGGTAATCCCTGCTTTCAGTGCTTTCTCTGCGACGCGCTTGCCGACGATCGCGGCAGCAGCAGCGTTGCCGCCCTTGCCCGATTTGCCAGCCAGTTCGTTGCGCACTTCGACTTCTGCCGTGGAGGCCGATACCAGTACTTTGGCATCCGGCGAGATCAGGTTCGCGTAGATATGCAGATTGGTGCGGTGTACCGACAGGCGGTTCACCTTCTGTTGCGCGATCTTGATCCGGGTTTGGCGTCCGCGGCGCAGACGTGATTCTTTCTTGTCCATCGTCAGCCCCTAGTTACTTCTTCTTGGTTTCTTTAATCTTAACCACTTCGTCCGAATAACGGACGCCCTTGCCCTTGTAAGGCTCAGGGGAGCGGTAAGCGCGAACTTCAGCAGCCACTTGGCCCACTTGCTGACGGTCGATCCCTTTGATGATGATCTCCGTTGGCGTTGCGGTAGCGCAGGTGACGCCGGCTGGCATCGAGTGCACGACAGGGTGCGAGAAGCCCAGCGACAGATTCAGCTTGTCGCCTTGCGCTTGCGCCTTGTAACCCACGCCGACCAGGTTCAGCTTTTTCTCGAAACCCTTGGTCACGCCAGTGACCATGTTGTTGACCAGTGCGCGCAGCGTACCGGACATGGCATTGGCTTCGCGGCTGTCATTAGCGGCGACGAAGCTCAGGGTTCCTGCATTGTTTTCCACCGTGACCTGGCCGTTCAGGGCCTGGGTCAGGACGCCCAGCGGGCCCTTGACGGTGATCGCTGCTGCGGAGATGGCGACTTCAGCGCCAGCTGGCACAGCGATTGGCATTTTAGCTACACGAGACATGTCTAACTCCTTATGCGACGTAGCAAATAACTTCGCCGCCGACACCGGTAGCGCGTGCTTTGCGGTCAGTCATGACGCCTTGCGGAGTCGACACGATCGCCACACCCAAGCCATTCATCACAGTAGGGATCTCGTCTTTGCCCTTGTAGACGCGCAGGCCCGGACGGGACACGCGCTCAAGGCGCTCAATGACGGGACGGCCAACATAATACTTCAAACCGATTTTCAGTTCCGCTTTGCCACCAGCTTCGGCTACGGCGAAATCTTCAATGTAACCCTCGTCCTTGAGGACGTTGGCAATCGCAATTTTAACTTTCGACGATGGCATGGCCACGGTCGTCTTTTGCACGCCCTGGGCGTTACGAATGCGGGTCAGCATATCGGCGATAGGATCGCTCATACTCATTGCATATTCTCCTATTACCAGCTTGCTTTAGTCATACCCGGGATCTCACCACGCATGGCGAATTCACGGAGCTTGATACGGCCCAGACCGAATTTACGGAAGGTGCCGCGTGGACGACCGGTGACGGCGCAGCGGTTACGCTGGCGGGTCGGTGCCGAGTTACGTGGCAGCGCTTGCAGCTTCAGGCGCGCTTCGTAACGTTCTTCTTCCGACTTCGACTGGTCGTCGATGATGGCCTTCAGCGAAGCGCGCTTGGCGGCAAATTTGTTTGCCAGGTCGACGCGTTTCTGCTCACGGTTAATCAGTGCGAGTTTTGCCATGATCTTCTTAGTTCCTGAACGGGAATTTAAAGGCGGCGAGCAGAGCTTTCGCTTCGTCGTCGGTCTTGGCGGTGGTGGTGATCGAAATGTTCATACCACGCAGCGCATCGATCTTGTCGTACTCGATTTCCGGGAAGATGATCTGCTCTTTCACGCCGATGTTGTAGTTACCACGGCCATCGAACGAGCGGCCATTGACGCCACGGAAATCGCGCACGCGTGGCAGGGCCACGGTGATGAAGCGATCCAGGAACTCGTACATGCGAGCGCCGCGCAGGGTCACCATGGTACCGATCGGGTAGCCTTCACGGATCTTGAAACCCGCGATTGCCTTGCGCGACTTGGTGGTCACTGGCTTCTGGCCAGCGATCTTGGTCAGGTCGCCCACAGCGTGTTCGAGGACTTTCTTGTCCGCGATAGCCTCACCGACACCCATGTTCAGGGTGATCTTGGTCAGACGTGGAACTTCCATCACCGACTTGTAACCGAATTTCGCGGTCAGGTCAGCGACGACTTTTTCTTTATAGAATTCTTGGAGACGTGCCATGATTTCTTAAGCCTTCACTACTTCGCCGGACGATTTGAAGACGCGGACTTTTTTGCCATCCACTTCTTTGAAACCGACACGGTCTGCCTTGCCAGTCGCCGCATTGAACAATGCAACGTTGGACACGTGAATCGGCATAGTCTTATCGACGATACCACCTTGTACGCCAGTCATTGGGTTAGGCTTGGTCGCTTTTTTAGCGACGTTGACGCCTTCAACCACGACATGCTCAGCATCGATACGCTGCTGAACGACGCCACGCTTGCCCTTGTCTTTCCCGGTCAGAACGATGACTTCGTCGTTTTTACGAATCTTATCCATTACGACTCCTTACAGGACTTCCGGTGCCAGGGACACGATCTTCATGAACTTTTCAGTGCGCAGCTCGCGCGTCACTGGTCCAAAAATACGGGTACCGATCGGTTCCAGCTTGGCGTTCAACAGAACGGCGGCATTGCCGTCGAACTTCACCAGGGAACCGTCTTGGCGGCGAACACCTTTAGCGGTGCGCACTACCACGGCGTTATAAATTTCACCTTTTTTGACACGGCCACGTGGCGCAGCAACCTTAACGGTTACCTTGATCACGTCGCCGATGCCAGCATAACGGCGCTTGGAGCCGCCCAATACCTTGATGCACATAACTTCTTTGGCACCGGTATTGTCAGCCACTTCGAGCCGGCTTTCAGTTTGAATCATAGTATTCTCTTTCCCAACTTAAGCCGAAGAATCCACACAATGCGGACCCGCGGTCAGTCTTGGTCCCGCCAGAACGCTCAAGCAGAGCGCACTGTTTGGGTGCTTGACCTTCGTACTGCTACTGACCGCACGGTTCTGCGTCTGTGGCCAGACACTTTGCGGCGTTACATGAACGAAGCCCGCAAGTATTACATACAACTCGCGGGCTTGCAAGAACTAATTGAAAATCGCCCCCGGCCCGAAGACCGGAGGCGACGACTTCAATTAAACGATTTGCGCGGCTTGCACCACGCGCGTCACGGTCCATGCCTTCGTTTTGGAGATCGGACGACCTTCCACGATTTCCACCGTGTCACCGGCTTTCACCTGGTTGGTCTCGTCGTGCGCGTGATACTTGTTCGAGCGGACGATGATCTTGCCGTACAAAGGATGCTTGACGTGACGTTCGATCAGAACGGTAACGGTCTTGTCCATCTTGTCGGACACCACTTTACCGATCAGGGTGCGCTTGAGCGACTTTACTGGTTCGGTCATTTGGCTTCCTTCGTGTTCATTACCGTTTTTACACGTGCGATATCGCGACGTACCTTCTTGAGCTGCGAAGTGTTGCTCAGCTGCTGCGTAGCGGTTTGCATACGCAGGCCGAACTGCGCCTTCAACAGGTCATTCAGCTCTTTTTGCAGAGCTGCCTGGTCTTTGCCGCGGAGTTCAGATGCTTTCATAGTTCACTCCTGTTATTGACCAACTTGACGGACCACGAAGGTGGTCGCCAGTGGCAGTTTGGCAGCGGCCAGGCGGAATGCTTCGCGCGCCAGTTCTTCTGCGACGCCATCCATTTCGTACAGGACTTTGCCTGGACGGATTTCAGCGACGTAGTACTCCGGATTACCTTTACCGTTACCCATACGGACTTCGGCAGGCTTGTTCGAGATCGGTTTGTCCGGGAACACGCGAATCCAGATACGGCCGCCACGTTTGATGTGACGGGTCATGGCGCGACGTGCTGCCTCGATCTGGCGTGCCGTGATACGACCACGGGCAACGGCCTTCAGACCGAACTCGCCGAACGACACCGAAGTGCCGGCGGTGTGCGAAATGCCGGTGTTACGGCCTTTCTGCTCTTTACGATACTTTCTGCGTGCTGGTTGCAGCATGATTATTCTCCTGCTTTCTCGGCCGGCTTGGCGGCAGTGCGTACACGAGCGCCTGGAGCGGCTGGCTTGGCGCCGGCGCCGGCTGGGCGCGGACGGCCAGCTGGTTTGCCGTCGTCACGACGTGGGCCACGTGGCTTCTTCTCGTCCGGTGGGGTATCGATGACTGGTGCGTCGCCGTTTGGCGCGCGGTCACCCTTGTAGACCCACACCTTGACACCGATGATGCCGTAGGTGGTCGAAGCTTCGCTGGTGCCGTAGTCGATATCGGCGCGCAGGGTGTGCAGTGGCACACGGCCTTCGCGATACCACTCTTTACGAGCGATTTCGATACCGTTCAGACGACCCGACGACATGATCTTGATGCCCAGGGCACCCAGACGCATGGCGTTTTGCATCGCACGCTTCATCGCGCGGCGGAACATGATGCGCTTTTCCAGCTGCTGGGCGATCGAATCGGCGATCAGCTGCGAGTCGATTTCCGGCTTGCGGATTTCTTCGATGTTCACGTGGACAGGCACGCCCATGATCTTGGTCAGCGCCGACTTCAGTACTTCGATGTCTTCGCCTTTTTTACCGATGACCACGCCCGGACGCGAGCTGTAGATCGTGAAGCGCGCGTTCTTGGCAGGACGCTCGATGACGATGCGGCCAACCGAAGCGTTCTTCAGCTTGGTTTTCAGGTAAGCGCGTGCTTTCAAGTCTTCGTTGAGCATGGCAGCGAAGTTGCTGTTGCCTGCGTACCAACGCGACGCCCAGTTACGGGTAACCGACAGACGGAAGCCGGTTGGATGAATTTTTTGACCCATCTTTGGCTCCTTAGTTGCCGACGGTCACATAAATGTGACACGATTGTTTCGAAATGCGATCGCCCCGGCCCTTAGCGCGTGCAGTGAAGCGCTTGAGGATCGGACCCTTTTCGACGTAGATCGTTTTCACGAACAGTTCGTCGATGTCCGCGCCATCATTGTGCTCGGCGTTGGCGATAGCCGACTCCAGCACTTTCTTGATGATGGTCGCGCCCTTTTTTGGGCTGAATTGCAGAATGTTGAGTGCAGCGTCAACTTTCTTGCCGCGGATCTGGTCAGCCACGAGGCGACCTTTTTGATCCGACAAGCGCACACCCTTGAGGATAGCTTTGGTTTCCATTATTTCTTCGCCTTCTTGTCAGCGGCATGGCCCTTGAACGTGCGGGTCAGCGCGAATTCACCGAGCTTGTGACCAACCATGTTCTCGGAAACGTACACTGGCACGTGCAGCTTGCCATTGTGGACGGCGATCGTCAGGCCGATGAAGTCAGGCATGATGGTCGAACGACGGGACCAGGTTTTGATTGGCTTCTTGTCTTTGGCAGCTTGCGCGGCTTCGACTTTTTTCACCAGGTGGGCGTCACAGAACGGCCCTTTTTTCAATGAACGAGTCATGTGCTACCCCTTATTTCTTGCCGCGGCGCGAGACGATCATGGAAGAAGTACGCTTGTTGCTGCGGGTCTTCTTACCCTTAGTCTGTTGGCCCCAAGGCGACACTGGATGACGACCAGCTGCAGTTTTACCTTCACCACCACCGTGCGGGTGATCGACCGGGTTCATGACCACACCGCGAACGGTAGGACGAACACCGCGCCAGCGCATCGCACCGGCCTTACCGATTTTACGCAGGCTGTGTTCGGCATTGCCGACTTCACCCACGGTTGCACGGCACTCGATGTGCACGCGACGCACTTCGCCCGAGCGCAGACGCACTTGAGCGTAGGTGCCTTCGCGGGCCATCAGGACCACGCCGGCGCCGGCGGTACGGGCCATCTGGGCACCCTTACCTGGCAGCATTTCGACGCAGTGCATGACGGTACCGACCGGAATGTTGCGGATCGGCAGGCAGTTGCCCGACTTGATCGGCGCTTCCGAACCGTTCATCACGGTGTCGCCAACGCTCATGCCTTTGGTGGCGATGATGTACTGGCGTTCGCCGTCGGCGTAGCACAGCAGGGCGATATTCGCGGTGCGGTTTGGATCGTATTCGATACGTTCCACTTTCGCTGGAATGCCATCCTTCTGACGCTTGAAGTCGATCAGGCGATAGTGCTGCTTGTGACCACCGCCGATGTGGCGGGTGGTGATGTGGCCGTTGTTGTTACGGCCAGCAGTTTTCGATTTTTTCTCAACCAGGGCTGCGAACGGACGGCCTTTGTACAGGTCCGGGTTCACAACTTTCACCATGCCGCGACGGCCTGGGGAGGTTGGCTTCATCTTAACGAGTGCCATTATTTAGCCTCCTCGGAGAAATTGATTTCCTGGCCAGGTTTCAGGCACACGAAAGCACGCTTGGTATGGTTGCGGCGGCCGGTGTGGGCACCGGAACGCTTCTGCTTACCTTCGCGGTTAACGGTCTGCACCGATTCCACTTCCACTTTGAACAGCAGTTCAACAGCGGCTTTGATTTCTGGCTTGGTCGCGTCGGTGGTTACACGGAACACGATCTGTTCGTTCTTTTCCGCGACCATGGTGGCCTTCTCGGAAATGACCGGAGCCAGCAGCACCTTCATCAGGCGCTCTTCGCTAAATTTCAATGCGCTCATGCCAGCATCTCCTCAATCTTGGCCAGTGCAGCTTTCGTGACCAGGATCTTCTTGTAGAACACCAGGGACATTGGATCTGCGTGACGCGGTTCAACAACCAGTACGTTAGGCAGGTTACGCGATGCCAGTTCCAGGTTTTCGTTGGCGACGTCGGTGATGATCAGAACCGAGTCAAAGCCCATGCCGGTCAGCTTTTGCGACAGCAGCTTGGTCTTTGGCGCTTCGATCGTCAGGTCTTCGATAACCGTCAGACGGTCTTCGCGGGCCAGCTGGGACAGGATCGAGCAGATACCTGCGCGATACATCTTCTTGTTCACTTTGTGGGTGAAGTTCTCGTCAGGCGAGTTCGGGAAGATGCGACCACCGCCGCGCCACAGTGGCGACGACGACATACCAGCACGAGCGCGGCCGGTGCCTTTTTGGCGCCATGGCTTCTTGGTCGTGTGGTGGACTTCTTCACGGTCTTTTTGTTTACGGTTGCCGCTGCGAGCATTGGCTTGGTAAGCAACGACGACTTGGTGGATCAGGGCTTCGTTGTAGTCACGGCCGAAAATGGTATCGGCGGCGGCGACGTTAGAGGCGGCTTGACCTTGAGCGTTCAAGAGCTTGAGTTCCATCGTTTAAGCTCCCTTCTTTGCTTTAACTTTGACAGCAGGCGACACTACAACCTGGCCGTTTTTCGCGCCTGGGATCGCGCCTTTGACCAGCAGCAGCTGACGGTCGGCATCGATACGGGCGATTTCGAGGTTCTGCACAGTGCGGGTGACGTCACCGAGGTGACCGGTCATGCGCTTACCTGGGAACACGCGGCCTGGATCTTGCGCCATACCGATGGAACCTGGAACATTGTGCGAACGGGAGTTACCGTGGGTAGCACGGCCCGAAGCAAAGTGGTGACGCTTGATGGTACCGGCGTAGCCTTTACCGATCGTGACGCCTTGAACGTCGATCTTCTGACCGACTTCGAACAGGGAAGCGGCAACGACGTCGCCAGCTTTCAGTTCAGCAGCTTTGGCTGCGTCAACGCGGAACTCTTTCAACAGAGTACCAGCTTCGACACCGGCTTTAGCGTGGTGACCAGCAACAGCCTTCGTTACGCGGGAAGCGCGACGTTGACCGAATGCGACCTGAACCGCGGTGTAACCATCGGTTTCAGGAGTTTTGATTTGCGCAACACGGTTGTTCGATACGTCCAACACGGTGACTGGGATCGAATCCCCGTCATCGGTGAAGATGCGCATCATACCAACCTTGCGACCGAGAAGGCCAAGGCTCATTTTTTCTCCAATTCCCACCTACGATTGGGCGGGGATATGTTGAACTACTAAAATTAGTACGGACCAATAAAAAGGCGAATCCATACCGAAGCCGGCTAGTGTAGCGCGAAAAGACCCTTGACGCAACAACTTAATACGAGGTATGTCGCGCGGATTGGCGCGGCGGCGGGCGGGCTGCCGGCCGCCGTCTGGAGAAATACCGCCTATTGCTGTATCATCAATTACTTTTAGTGCATCAGTGTCGTTTTTGCATGCGCGCCCCTACCCCTTTCCGACAATGCAGAAACACTCCTCCCCCTGGCCCATCCTGTTGATCTACCTGGCGTGCGCGCTGGCGACCCTGACCCTGTGGCGCCAGGCGCAGGTCAACATTCCCACCGGCGACGAACCCCACTACATGGTCATGGCCAACGGCCTGGCCCGGCATGGCGCGCTGGAGCAGACCATTCCGTACCAGGATGCCAAGCAACCCGGCCAGCCCGAACGCTTCGGCCTGCCGCCCGCCGACGACCACTCCATCGCCGGCCCGCGCGGACGCTTCAACCTCCACAACCTCGGCCTGCCGCTGCTGCTGGCGTTGCCGTTCACGCTGGGCGGCATCCTTGGCGCCAAGCTGTTCATGATCCTCTGCGGCGCCGGCGTGGTGCTGTGCGCCTGGCAGATCTCGGGCCTGTTTTCCAGCGAGGCCGGGGCACGCCGCCTGGCCGTGCTGGCCGGCTGCATCGCCGCCCCGCTGGTGCCCGCCGCCAGCCAGGTCTACCCCGACATCCTGGGCGGGCTGCTTGCTCTGACCGGCCTGTACTGGTTCCTCACCACGCAACAACGGCGCAGCGCCGCAGCCGAACTGGCGCTGGCCGTGGCGGTGGTCTACCTGCCCTGGCTGCAGATCAAGTTCGGCCCGGCCTGCGCCCTGCTGGTGCTGGCCGTGGCCGCCAAGATCCACCGCGAGTCGGGCGACCGGCGCCGCGTGGTCCGGCTGCTGGCGGCCGCCGCCGTCTCCTGCGTGGCGCTGGCCGCCTACAATCAGTACGCCTTCGGCAAAATGTCCGGCCCGTACCAGGACAACGCGGTGGAAGTGAGCAGGACCAGCCTGATGGTCCTGATGGGCCTGCACTTCGACCAGAACCAGGGTTTCCTGATGCAAAACCCGATCAATCTGCTGGGCTTGCTGGGCGTGGGCTGGCTGTACCGCGCCAACCGTCCGTTCCTGCTGCTGTGGGCGGCTGTCTTCGCGACGCTGATCGTGCCCAATTCGCTGCATCCCGCCTGGTACGGCGGCTGGAGTTTCACCGGACGCTTCGGCTGGCCCGCGGCCGTGGTGTTCATGGTGCCCACGCTGTACGCCCTGCTGGAGCTGTCGCGCCGCCGCCGCCCGCTGTTCCTGGCGCTGGCCTGGCTGTCGGTGGCGCTGCAGGCGTATTTTTTCTACTGCTACGCCGTGGACAAGGTGGGCATGTTCAACCGCGGGTGGGAGACGCCGCTGGCCAGCTACTCGATGTACTACGGCCGCCTCCACGCCTGGCTGCCGGCGCTGTACAACGGCGACTGGGCCTTCGCTTACCGGCCCAACTATGCGTGGCTGGCGATGGTGCTGCTGTTGCTGGCCGCGGGCTTTGCGCGCGGCGCGCGCCGGCGCTGGGTCGGCGCGGCCGCGCTGGGCGCCGTC
>NZ_WWCX01000066.1:0-33770 GCF_009857655.1 Duganella vulcania | reverse complement strand
CGTCAGCAGGCGATGATTGTCCTGGTTGGCGTCGCCCAGCGCGTCGCCGGTCCCCCGGTCCCAGGCGGGCATCGCGAGGAGGACGGCGATCCGGCCGGCCTCGGCCTGCCGGCCAGTCATCCGCCGGTGCACTCCTTCCTGGGCGTGCCGATCGCCTCGCGCGAGCGCGTGCACGGCTGGCTCTACCTGGTCGACAAGCTGGGCGCGGACGGCTTCTCCGAGGTCGACGAGCGGGTCGCCGCCACGGTGGCGGCGCAGATCTCGGTGGCCTACGAGAACCTGCTGCTGTACGAGGAGATCAAGCGCCACCACGCCCAGCTGACGCTGGACATGAACGCGCGCATCCGGCTGGACGAGGACCTGCGCCGTTTCCGCCTGGCGATGGACGCCACCGCCGACGCCATCTTCTTGGTCGACCGCGCCGGCATGTGCTTTGTCGACGTCAACGTCACCGCCTGCCGCATGCTGGGCTACGAGCGCGAGGACTTCCTCAAGGTCGGTCCCGGCAAGCCGGGCGACGCCGAGTTGAACCGGCTGGAGGAACTGTACGAAAAACTGCTGTCCGGCGACCAGAGCGGCGCCATGACCGAGCTGCTGCTGTACCGCAAGGACGGCTCGCCGCTGTCGGTCGAGGTGCAGCGGCGCACGCTGCGCTCCGGCCCCAGCTGGATCCTGGTGGCGGTGGCGCGCGACATCACCGAGCGCAAGGAGGCCGAGCAGCGCCTGCTCAAGCTGGCCCACTTCGACACACTGACCGGCCTGCCCAACCGCAGCCAGTTCTACGATTCGCTGAGCCACTCGCTGCGCCAGGCCAACGATCACAAGTGGTCGCTGGCGGTGCTGTTCCTGGACGTCGACCGCTTCAAGAACGTCAACGACACGCTGGGCCACACCATCGGCGACGAGCTGCTGCGCCAGTTCTCCAGCCGGCTGGTGGACTGCCTGCGGGTGCGCGACACCATCGGCCGCTTCGGCGGCGACGAGTTCGCCGCCATCCTGATGCTGCCCGAGGGCGCGCAGAACGCCATCGCCGTGGTCGACAAGATCCGCGAATCGATGCGCCGGCCGTTCGACCTGAAGGGCCACGAAGTGACGGTCACGGCCAGCATCGGCATCTCGGTCTACCCGGACGACGGCGCCGACCCGGACACGCTGATCCAGTACGCCGACACCGCCATGTACCGCGCCAAGGAGGCCGGGCGCGACGCCTTCCGCTTCTTCACCTCGGAGATGAACGCGCAGTCGCTGGCGCGGCTGGACCTGGAGAACGCGCTGCGGCGCGCCATCGACAACGAGGAATTCGTGCTGCACTTCCAGCCCAAGGTGCACATCGGCACCGGCCGCATCAGCGGCGCCGAGGCGCTGATCCGCTGGCGGCGGCCCGGCCACGGCATGGTGTCGCCGGCGCTGTTCATCCCCATCCTCGAGGAGACCGGGCTGATCGTGCGGGTCGGCACCTGGGTGCTGCACGAGGCCTGCCGCAAGATCGCGCTGTGGGGCAGGTCGGGCGTGGGCGCGGTGCACCTGTCGGTCAACGTCTCGGGCATCCAGTTCTTCGTCGGCGGGCTGGAGGAGGAGGTGCTCAAGGCCATCAAGAAGCACGACATCGCGCCCGAGCTGCTGGAGCTGGAGCTGACCGAGAGCTCGCTGATGTCCAACGCCGAAGAGACCATCACCGTGCTGCAGAACCTGAAGGCGCTGGGCATCAAGATCTCGATCGACGACTTCGGCACCGGCTATTCCTCGCTGGCCTATTTGAAGCGCTTCCCGATCGACAAGCTGAAGATCGACATCGCCTTCGTGCGCGAGGTGACCAGCAACCCGGACGACGCCGCCATTGTGCTGGCCATCATCAACATGGCGCACAGCATGAAGCTGGAGGTGATTGCCGAGGGCGTGGAGAAGGACGCGCAGCTGGCCTACCTGCGCCGCCACGGCTGCGACGAAATGCAGGGCTACTACTTCAGCCGTCCGCTGCCTGAGGACGAGTTCGAGCAGATGCTGCGCGAGGGCCGCTTCCTGCAGACGCCGGCCGAGGAAAACGTGGTCGAGCAGCAGACCTTGCTGATCGTCGACGACGACGCCTTCATGCTCGACGTGCTGACCGATTTCCTGTCGCAGGACGGCTACCGCATCCTGACCGCGCAGACCGCGGCCGAGGGCTTCGACGTGCTGGCGCAGAACCGGGTGCAGGTGATCCTGTGCGACCAGTGCATGCCGCTGATGAGCGGCACCGAGTTCATGGAGCGGGTCAAGAACCTGGCGCCGGACACCTTCCGCATTATGCTGTCGGCCTACGCCGACCTGACGCCGATCATGGCCGCCATCAACCACGGCGCCATCGACCGCTTCTACACCAAGCCGTGGAAGGGCGCGGTGCTGCGCGAGAACATCCGCGAAGGCTTCCGCCTGCACGCGCAAGTGCATGGCGGCCCGCCGCTGCGGCAGGCGCAGCAGGTCGTCGAGGACGTCAAGGAGTAGGCCCGCAGGTTTTCGGGCACTGGCGCGAAAACATGAAACTGGCTTAATATCGGCCTTGTCGATGGCCGAGTTCGAGGTTGGTGATGCGCGTGATGCCCTGTTGGTTCCTGTTGCTGCTGTGCGCCGGCCTGGCGTCGGCCGCGCCGGGCGCGCCCGCGCTGAAGATCTACGGCATGGACAGCAAACCGGTCAGCTATGCCGACGCTGGCCAGCCGGCCGGGCTGGCGGTCGAGCTGGCGCACCGCATCCAGGACAAGCTGGGCCGCCACGACGCCATCGACATCGTGCCGTGGGCGCGGGCGCAGTCGCTGGCCGAGGCCGGTCCCAACGTGCTGTTGCTGACCGTGGTGCGCACCCCGGAGCGCGAGCGGCAGATGCAGTTTGTCGGGCCGATCTTCACGTCGCGCGTGGTGGCCTACGCCATCAAGGGCCGGCTGGCCGAACTGCGGCGCCATGATCCCGGCCTGTACAAGTTGCACGCGGGCGCGCGGCGCGGCAGCATCTTCGCCAACACGGCGCGCGGCCTGGGCTTCAACCTGACCGACGAAACCAATACCTCCGAGATCGCCGCCAAAATGCTGATGAGCCGGCGCTTCGACCTGTGGTTCGACGGCGAGGAGCTGATGCCCGGCGCCATGGAGCGGGCGGGACACCGGCCCGACGAAGTCGAGGTGGCGCTGCGGCTCGGCACGGCCGAGGTGTATTTCGCTTTTTCCAGCGGCACGTCCAAGGAGCTGGTCAAAGCCTGGGCCGGCGCGCTGCGCGAGCTCAAGCACGATGGCAGCCTGCAGAAAATCCAGCGCAAGTGGCTGGCGTTTCTTCCCGAGCATTAGAAAACCTTCTCTAGTTTTGCCGACTACAATAAAATATCGGCAATGCAAATTCGGGAAGTTCACATGGCAAAGAAGTTGAAGCGGCATGACGATCAGCAAACGGCTGAAGTGGTCCGCATGTCGTCGCAGGAAATCTGGCAGGCCGGCTTGAGTGCCTTCGCCAAGGCGCAGGAAGAGGAGGGCAAGTTCTTTTCCATGCAGCTGTTCGAGGAACGCGTGCTGCGCGCGCTGAGCTCGATCGGCGTGCCGACCGCCAAGGAGGTCGAGGCGCTGACCCAGCGTGTCGACGAACTGACCCGCCAGGTGATCGCGCTGGGCGGCGCGCCGGCCCCGGCCAAGAAGGCCGCCGTGGTCAAGGCGGCAGCGAAGGCGCCGGCCAAGCCCGCCGTCAAGCCCACCGCCAAAAAAACCGCCGCCGCGCCGGCCAAGGCCAAGCCGGCCGCGCGCACACGGGCCAAAACCAGCGCGAAATAGCAGCGAATTAGCCGCCGTTCGGCGGCGGATCGCCGCATCTTTCGGCATCGAGCCGGCATATGCGCGTAAAAGCACGTGCGGATGTTTCTAAGATAGTGACATCGGTGTTATGCTTGCAGGAGAATAAACAGAGGTTTCCTTGCTATGCTACAAAAAGCACCCCGCCGTACCCGCGAACGCATACTCGAACTGTCGCTGCGCTTGTTTAATGAATTCGGCGAGCCGAACATCACCACCACGGTGATCGCCGAAGAGATGAACATCTCGCCGGGGAATCTGTACTACCATTTCCGCAACAAGGACGACATCGTCAACTCGATCTTCGTGCAGTTCGAGGCCGAGATCGAGCGCATCCTGACCGTGCCCAACGGGCGCCGCTCCAACATCGAGGACGTGTGGCTGTACCTGCACCTGATGTTCGAACTGATCTGGCGCTACCGCTTCTTCTACCGCGACCTCAACGACCTGCTGTCGCGCAACCGCAAGCTGGAGCTGCACTTCAAGCAGATCCTGGCGCACAAGATCAAGGTCGCCAAGCAGCTGTGCGAAGACCTGCGCAGCGAAAAATCGCTGGAAGCCTCCGACACCGCCATCGACGCCATGGCCACCAACATGGTGGTGGTGGCGACCTATTGGCTGTCGTACGAATACGTGCGCAATCCGCGCAAGTACAGCGAGCAGCAGTCGATGGCCGATGCGCTCGCGCGTGGCTGCTATCAGGTGCTGTCGCAGATCGGGCCGTATCTGCGCAACGAAACCAGTTTGCTGTTCCAGAAACTGTCCGAAGAATACCTGAAAAAGCTCAAGTAAAGCTGACGGAGACTGTCATGGCGTGGAACCTCTTTCCGTATCCCGACCCTGCATACCAGTACACGCCCGCCAGCCTGGAGGCGGCCTGGCCATTGCTGCACAGCGGCGACCAGGAGCCGTTCCCGACCCATCCGCTGCTGGTGCAGGCGTGGATCGCCTTCCATGCCGGCGAGTTCGAACGGGCCGCGCGGCTGGGGCTGGATGTCGGCGTGAGCGGCTACTCGGTGGCGCACAAGGCCATCTGCATTTACGCGCACTACCTGGAGCGCAGCCCGCAGAAAAAACTCGCCACCTTCGAATGCGTGGCCGAGCGCTGCGAGCGGCAGCAGCTGGAACAGCCGGGCAATTCGTCCGGCTTTTACTGGCACGCCTATGCGCTGGGCCAGTATTCGCAAGGCATCTCGGTGGTCAAGGCGCTAGCGCAGGGCCTGGGCGCCAAGGTGCGCAACAGCCTGGACACGGCGATCCGCCTGACGCCGCAGCGCGCCGACGCGCATATCGCGCTGGGCGTGTACCACGCCGAGATCCTCGACAAGGTGGGTGCCATGATCGGCGGCCTGACCTATGGCGTGAAAAAGGAAGAATGTTATAAACAGTTTCAGATCGCGCTGTCGCTGACGCCGGAGTCGGCCATTGCCCGCGTCCGTTATGCGCGCGCGATGCTGATGTTGGAAGGTAAGAGGAAGCAGGCGGAAGCGATCGGCCTGTGCGAAGAGGCCGCCCGCTGCCCCATCCGCGATGCGATGGAACGGCTCGATTCGGACGCGGCAAAACGAGAACTCGAAGAGGAAAAACTGTAGTGAAAGCAATCTGCGTGTATTGCGGCGCCAACGCCGGTGTGAATCCTGTGTACGCCGAGGCGGCCCGCGCGCTGGGCCGTGCCTTGGTGGAGAACAACCTGTCGCTGGTCTACGGCGGCGGCAAGGTGGGCCTGATGGGTGTGATCGCCGACGAGGTGTTGCGCCTGGGCGGCGAGGTGACGGGCGTGATCCCGACCGCGCTGGTCGAGCGCGAAGTGGGCCATACCGGCCTGACGCGCCAGTTCATCGTCAAGGACATGCACGAGCGCAAAGCCATGATGGCCAAGCTGGCCGACGGCTTCATCGCCATGCCGGGCGGCATGGGCACGCTGGAGGAATTGTTCGAGATGCTGACCTGGTCGCAGCTGGGCATCCACGCCAAGCCGATCGGGCTGCTGAACGTGGACGGCTTTTACGATGGCCTGACCGGCTTCATCGAGCATGCCAGCGCGCAGGGTTTTATCCGTCCGCAACATGCGGCGCTGATGATGTCCGCGCCGGAAGCGCCAGCCCTGCTGCAACTGCTGAGGGCTTAAGTCGGCGAACTCCAAAGCCGCTTGCCCGACTGGTCCAGCTCGGTGAGGTAAAGCCGCAGGTCGAACTCGTACTGGTGGTAGTTCGGTTCCATGTACGTGCACAGCTTGTAGAAGGCCTTGTCGTGCTGCTTCTCCTTGATGTGCGCCAGCTCGTGCACGGCGATCATCCGCAGGAATTCGATCGGCACTTCCTTGAACAGCGTCGCCACGCGGATTTCGTGCTTGGCCTTGAGCTTGCCACCCTGGACGCGCGAGATGGACGTGTGCAAACCCAGCGCGTGATTGATCACGTGGATCTTGCTGTCGTACTCGACCTTGTTGATCGGCTCGGCGTTGCGCAAATGTTCATTTTTCAAATCCTGCACGTACTGGTACAGTGCCTTGTCGGTGCGCAGCTCGTGCGCCTTGCTGTAGCGCTTGAGCAGCACTTCGCCCAGCCGGTTCTGGGCCAGGAGTTGCGATACCTGCTGCTGGGTTTGTTCGGAATAGGCGCTGAGGTACTTCAGGGAGGACATGTTGTGGCACGGCTGGAAAGAATCGAGGCGTGAATGTACCACAGCTGGCGGTCCTCCCCATCAATGGAAGGAGTGAAGCATGCGGGTAACAAGGATAGTGACCAACATCGCCACGGCGGACACCGAGGCGGCCAAGGCATTTTATGGCGGCGTGCTGGGCCTGTCGGTGGTGATGGACCACGGCTGGATCGTGACGCTGGCGGGCGAGGGCGAGGCTGCGCCGCAGATCAGCTTTGCGTCCGAGGGCGGCTCGGGCACGCCGGTGCCGGACCTGTCGATCGAGGTCGACGACCTGGATGAAGCCCACCGGCGCCTGGTCGCCGCCCGCGTGCCGCTGGAGTACGGCCCGGTCAGCGAGCCGTGGGGCGTGCGGCGCTTATTTGTGCGCGATCCGTTCGGGCGGCTGCTCAACATCTTGTCGCACAGCTAGCCGAGCTGTTGACGCATGGACGCGGCGACGAGGCTGGCCCATTCGTCGAACGACTGTGCCGGCCAGTTGTTGTCCACGCGCAGCCGCGTGACATCGCAAGCGCTGGGCACGCCGCCAAACCAGTTCACCCACTGGGTCTTGCCATCCAGCGGGATTTTCGCCAGCGGGATGTCGAATTCCTTGATCATGAATTGAGTTCCGGGCGGGAAGTCCGAAAACTTTGGAACACAAGCAGCGTTCATATTGACTCCAATTTCTCTCGCACGGCTAGCCCGGATGCGCGCCGGCGGCGTAGACCAGGTTGATCCCGGCCTGGCAGCGTGCGAGCTCGCTGGCGAACCTGGCGCGCTCAGGCCGGGGTTCGTTGGGATAGATGTCCGAGTGTATCTGATGATAAACCGTGTGGTCGATGATCAGGTAGCGCTGGTAGAGATCCGTTTCCTCGCCGGAGTCGCCGGTCACGAAGCCATACACGCTTTCGCTGCAGTACATGCCGTCACCGAGTGCCACCGTGACCGGTGAATTGCCGAATGCCAGGCTCATGGCGCAGAAGAGTAAGGCCAGCAGCCATGCGACGCCGGCCACGAGCCCGGTGGCGATGCCCACAACACCCGGAAGGGTGCCGAAGGAATAGAGCACCAGCACGCCGGCCGCGATCAGCGCGAGGGCGATGGCTATTACATTGGCGGCGTGACCTGCAAACGAAAATCCCGAAACCGCCGCCACCGCGATGGCCACGACCAGGCCACTCAGGCTCAGGTGGCGTCGCGCCGTCATGGCGCCGGCGGCGTCGAGCTTGCCAGTGCGCAGCTGCGCCAAGGGCGATAGCAGCGCGGCCAATATGCCCACCGCGAACAGGGCAAGCAGTGCTTTAAAGAGCATGGGATGCAATCATGGTTTTTAAATAATTTTTCAGGATAGCATTCCTAGTTCCTTGTGCGTAGTGTCGGAATTAAACTATCGCTATATAATCGAGTTTATTGCGATTCATTACTTAAAGGAAAAATCGATGCGTGCGTTGAAACTTGGGGTGGTGTTGATGTTGGCGGCGACGGGCGCGTCGGCGGCGGAGATCACGGTATCGGCCGCGGCCAGCCTGACCAATGCCTTCAAGGAAATCGGCGCCGCCTACGAGAAGGAGCACGCGGGCGACAAGGTGCTGTTCAACTTTGCCGCCTCCGATCCGCTGGTGCAGCAGATCGCCAAGGGCGCGCCGGTTGACGTGTTCGCCTCGGCCGACCAGGATGCGATGGACAAGGCCGACACGCTGAAACTGCTGGCCCCGGCCAGCCGCAAGAACTTCGCCAGCAACAGCCTGGTGCTGATCACGCCGCTGGCCGCCACGCTGCCGATCAAGGGCATCGCCGATTTGCAGCAGGCCGGCGTCGCGCGCGTGACGATGGGCAATCCGGCCAGCGTGCCGGTGGGCCGCTACACCAAGCACGCGCTGGAGCAGGCCAAGCTGTGGGCCGCCGTCGAACCCAAGGCCATCTACGGCGCCTCGGTGCGCCAGAGCCTGGACTACGTGGCGCGCGGCGAGGTCGATGCCGGCTTTGTCTACGCCACCGATGCGGCTGTGATGAAGGACAAGGTCAAGGTGGTCGCCACCGTGCCGACCGACACCCCGGTCAGCTATCCGATCGCGGTGATCGCGGCCGGGCCGCAGGCGGCGGCCGGCCGCAAGTTCGCCGATTATGTGCTGTCGTCGTCCGGCCAGGCGATACTGGCCAAGTACGGTTTCGGCCGGCCGTAACGTGATCAACGGTTTTCTCGCCGAACCGGCATGGATCGCGCTGCGCCTGTCGCTGAAGGTGGCGTGCTGGGCGACGTTGCTGGACCTGCTGTTCGGCGTGGCGCTGGGCTATCTGCTGGCGCGCAAGCGCTTCCCGGGACGCGAGCTGCTGGACGCGCTGCTGACGCTGCCGATGGTGATGCCGCCGACCGTGCTGGGCTACTATCTGCTGGTGGTGATCGGCCGCCACGGCGTGATCGGCGCGTGGCTGCAGCGCACCTTCGGCATCAACCTGATCTTCACCTGGCAGGCGGCGGTGATCGCGGCGGCCGTGGTGGCGTTCCCGCTGGTGCTCAAGGGCGCGCGGGCGGCGTTCGAGACGGTCGACACGCAACTGGAGCAGGCCGCCAGGGTGCTGGGCATCCCGCCGTTCGGCGTGTTCCTGCGCGTGACGCTGCCGCTGGCCTGGCGCGGCGTGCTGGGCGGCGCCTTGCTGGCTTTCGCGCGCTCGATGGGCGAGTTCGGCGCGACGCTGATGGTGGCCGGCAGCATCCCCGGCAAGACGCAGACGCTGTCGATCGCCGTGTACGAAGCCGTGCAGGCGGGGCAGGACGACAGCGCCAACCTGCTGGTGATCATCACCTCCGTGGTCTGTATCGTGGTGCTGATCGCGGCGAACAAATTGACGCCTAACCGCAACCCGCAGGCTTGAGCATGCAAATCAACATCGACATCGGCAAGACCCTGCGCTCCGGCTCCCGGACCTTCGAGCTGCGCGCGCAGTTGACGTCGAGCAGCCAGCGCATCGTGATCTACGGGCCGTCGGGCGCGGGCAAGAGTCTGCTGCTGAAGGCGGTGGCCGGCCTGAGCACGCCCGACCGCGGTCACATCGAGGTGGCGGGCCGCCGCCTGTTCGACAGCGGCGGCGGCATCGACGTGTCGGCGCAGCGGCGCCAGCTGGCCTATCTGTTCCAGGATTACGCGCTGTTCCCGCACCTGAACGTGCGGCAGAACATCGCCTTCGGCCTGCAGCGCGGCTGGCGCAATCCGCTGGCGCGGGTGGACGGCGAGGCGGTGCGCTACTGGCTGCAAGCGTTCGAGCTGGAGCATGTGGCGCACCAGTTGCCGCACCAGCTGTCCGGCGGCCAGCGGCAGCGGGTGGCGCTGGCGCGCGCGCTGGCGCCGGAACCGCGGGCGCTGTTGCTGGACGAGCCGTTCGCGGCGCTGGATCCCGGCCTGCGCCAGCGCATGCGCGCCGAGCTGGACGCGCTGCAACGCCGGCTCGGCATTCCGATGCTGCTGATTACGCACGATCCCGAGGATGTGCGCGCCTTCGGCGACCATGTGCTGCGGATGGAAAATGGTAGCATGGCCGAAATCAAGAATCTGGACCTCGTGGAGCGTAATGAAGCCTGAAGAACAAGCGAAGCCTGAAGAACAAGCAATGGCCTTGCAAGGCAATGTGTGGCTGACCGTCGGCGGCCAGAAGCTGGGCGGGCAGGACCGGATGGCGCTGCTGGCGGCCATCGCCGAACACGGTTCGATCACGGCCGCCGCCAAGGCGGTCGGCATGAGCTACAAGGGCGCGTGGGACGCCATCGAGGCGATGAACAACCTGGCCGGCGAGCCGCTGCTGGAGCGCCTGGCCGGCGGCAAGGGCGGGGGCGGCACACGGCTGACTTCGCGTGGCGCGCAGCTTGTGGAAAATTTCCGTAAAATCGACGAAGCGCATCGCCAGTTCGTGGCGCACTTGAGCAGCCAGTCGCACGCGCTGGCGGATGATTTTCTGTTGATACAAAGGATGAAGATGAAGACCAGCGCGCGCAACCAGTTCAGCGGCAAGGTGGTGACGCTCAAGGAGGGCGCGGTGAACGATGAGGTGACGCTGGAAATTGTCGGCGGCCAGCACATCGTCGCCACCATCACGCGCGACAGCAGCGACAGCCTGAGCCTGGTGGAAGGCGCGGAGGCCTTCGCGCTGGTCAAGGCGTCGTCGGTGATCGTGGTGACGCAGATGGCTGGCGCCCGCTTCTCGGCGCGCAACCGCCTGACCGGCACGGTCACGCGGGTGCAGGTGGGCGCGGTCAACACCGAGGTCAGCATCGAACTGCCGGGCGGCGGCACCATCGCCGCCATCGTCACGCGCGACAGCGGCGACACGCTGGAACTGCATGTGGGCATGGAGGCGACCGCCATCTTCAAGGCCTCCAGCGTGATCATCGGCACGCCGGCCTGATCAGGTGTCGAACTGGGCGAAGCGCGCCGGCGTGACGCCCAGGATGCGGCGGAACAGGGCGATGAAGCTGCTGACGCTGTCGTAGCCCAGGCTCAGCGCCACGGTCGTCACCGAGGCGCCGCCGTTGAGCAGCTCCATGCCTTTTTGCAGCCGCGCCACCTGGCGCCATTCGACCAGCGACATGCCGGTCTGGTCGCGGAAGTGGCGGGTCAGGGTGCGGCGCGACCAGCCCAACCTGGCGGCCCATTCGTCGAGGTCGGTTTCATCGGCCGGATGGTCGGCGATGGCCGCCGCCATCGCCTGCAGGCGCGGATGGCGCGGCATGGTCAGGTGCAGCGGTTCCTCGTCGGCGGTGCGGATCTCGTCCAGGAATACCGTCAGCAGGCGCCGTCCGGCGGCGTCGGCCGGCATGCCCTGGGGCCAGGAGCACATGCGCTCCAGCAGCGACACCGCCAGCGGCGACATGCGCATCACGCGCGACTGCGCCGGCAGGTCGGCGCACAGGGAGGGCGCCAGGTGGATGGTGTAGCCGGCCAGGCCGGGCTTGAAGGTGTTGGCGTGGGCGCTGGCGCCGTGCGGCATATTGGGCGGTATCCAGCCCAGCCGGCCACGCGGCAGCACCTGGCGCACGTCGCCGGCCTCGACCACGATCACGCCCTGCAGCGGGATGTACAGCTGCCCCTCCGGGTGATGGTGGGTGTGCGTGGTGCGGTCGGTGTTGTGGTCGGCGTGCTGCGCGGACACGATGACTGGCATCTCGTCCGTCAGGCGCTTCTCGCCGTAATAATTACTGCCCATGTGATTTTGGCCCGATTGCGATATTACTTGTCTGTCGCCAGTTAGTGTTTGTTTCGAATTGCTGGCAATCTACGACTTTGGTTTATAACAAGGAATCGGCATGACTGCAATCGATACGGAAGAAGTCCTGGCGCTGGTGCGCGAGGCCGGCGCCGATCTGTGCGAGACCTTTTGGCGTGGCGAGCCGGTGGTGGAGGTGGACGACATGATGACCGCTTTCCATCGCATCGACGGCGCCGCCAACGCCGGCATGAAGCGCGCGCTGGCGCGCCTGTACCCCGGCATCGCCTGGATGGAGGGCGAACTCGACACCACCGAGCCGGAGGACGACGAGACGGCCGCGCTGGCCGCGCGCGGCGAATACTGGATCTGCGACGCCATCGACGGCGCCGGGCAATTCCTGCGCGCGATCCCGAACTGGGCCATGTCGCTGACCTTGATGCGCGAGGGCGTGCCGGTGTTCACCGCGATCTTCGACGCGGTGCATGACGAGATGTTCCATGCGCTCTGGGGCCACGGCGCCTACCGCAACGGCGAGCGCATCCGCGTCAACGGCCGCGCCAACCACTACCAGGGCATCGTCGCCACCAGCCAGCCGCCGTTCGCCGGCCGCGACCGGCATGCGGTGCGCCGCTCCGGCGCCGCGCTGAGCGCCATGCTGCCGGACGTGGCGGCGGTGCGCAACCTGAGCGCGACCTCGCTGCAGCTGGCTTATGTGGCGTGCGGCCGCGTCGACGGGTTCTGGGAATTCGGCGACGACAGCATCAATTGCGTCGGCGGCGCGCTGCTGGTGCGCGAGGCCGGCGGACAGGTGACGCAAATCGACGGCCGGCCTTATCAGCTGGGTTCGCCGAGCATCGCCGCCGCGTCGCCGGGCGCGCATGCCTCCATGCTGTTGCGCTTGCAGGAAGTGCTGGCGGCCTGACCGAAAGAAGCGGCGCCAGCGTGCTGGCGCCTAGCGTTCGGCGGGCTTGCCGCCTTGCTGGTTGCCTCCCTTGGCCGATTGCTCCGAACCGGCGCTGTGCGACGCCGTGGCGTTTTTCGCGGCGTTGGCGCGGGCCGCGGACTGCCGGCTTTCCCCGCCCTTGCGGCCGATCTGCGCCATGTGTTCGCGGTCGCGGCTGACCGCCTCGCCGCCTTTCTGGCCGGCCCGGCGCGCTTCCTCCGAATCGAATTCATGGGCCGTGCCCTTTTGATGGGCCGCCTGGCCGCCCTTGCTGGCGATGGCGCGCTGGGTTGCTTCGTCCATTGCCGCAAAGCCGCGCTTGGCCGTGCCTTTCGGCTTGCTTTGATCGTTACCTGAATTACTGGCCATAAGACCTCCTCGTGAGTGTGATGAAATTCCGTCTGGGTTCCCCGAGCGGCGGGCCGGAAGCCCGCTGCTCTGCATGGTTAGAGGTGCTACGTTGACGGAAGTTCCACTCGGGCCGAGGCGCGTTTGCCGTGTTTAGTGGCGCAGCTCGCTGGCCATCTGGTATTTGGACATCTGCTCGGCGGCGCGCGCCGTCTGTTCGGAAGCCTGGTGCATTATTTCCTCGGCCACGTTGTTGGCGGCGCGGCGCACCGCCGGCATGTGGGTGGCGGCCGTTTGCGCCAGGCTGGAGTTGGCGCGGCTGAGGATGTCGACCAGATGCCTCTGGTAGTTCTGCAGCGCGGCGCCGCCCGGCGTGAGCTGGGCGCTGACGGCCGCGCCCAGTTGCGTGGCGTCCTTGCTGGCCATCAGCCGCTGGACGTTGCCGCCCATTTCGGCGATCAGGTCGCGGCCCAGTTGCATGTTCAATTCGCTCAGGCTTTGCAGGGCTTCCAGCGTGCGCTGGTTCAGGTCGGTGTACAGGGTGATCAGGATCTCGATCTGCGATTTGATTGCGGGGGTAATAAATTGGGGGAACATGGTCTTCCTCGTCGTCATCTAAAAAAAACGCCGGGCTTGCGGCCCGGCGGAATGTGCAGCCGAAGGATAGACGCTGCGGACGCGGAAAAGTTCCCGGAATTTATTCGGCCGCCACCTGCAGCACCAGCTTGCCGAAGTTCTTCCCTTCGAACAGCATGTTGAGCGCCTGCGGGAAATGCTCCAGTCCCTGCACGATGTCTTCCTTGCTTTTGACTTTGCCTTCCTTCATCCACTGGCCCAGCGCGGCGATGCCCAGGTGGTAGCGGTCCGCGTAGTCGAACACGACGATGCCTTCCATGCGCGCGCGGTTCACCAGCAGCGCCAGGTAGTTGGCCGGGCCCTTGACCGGCGTGGTGTTGTTGTACTGCGAGATGGCGCCGCAGATGACGATGCGCGCCTTCAGGTTGATGCGGGTGAGCACGGTGTCGAGGATGTCGCCGCCGACGTTGTCGAAGTAAACGTCGACGCCGTTCGGGCAGTGTTCCTTGAGGCCGTCCTTGACCGAGCCGCCCTTGTAGTCGATGCAGGCATCGAAGCCGAGCTGCTTGACCACGAAGTCGCACTTGTCCTTGCCGCCAGCGATGCCGACCACGCGGCAGCCCAATTGCTTGGCCACCTGGCCGACCGTCTGGCCGACTGCGCCGGCCGCGCCGGACACCACCACCGTCTCGCCGGCCTTGGGCTGGCCCGATTCGATCAGGCCGAAGTAGGCCGTCATGCCCGGCATGCCCAGCGTGTTGAGGTAGGTGGGCAGCGGCGCCAGCTTGGGATCGACCTTGCGGAAGCCGTGGCGCTTGTCGCCGGCCGGGCCGACCCAGTAGCGCTGCACGCCGGTGCCGCCCTGCACATAATCGCCGACCGCGAAGTCCGGCGACTTCGACGCCACCACCACGCCCACGCCGCCGGCCCGCATCACCTCGCCGATGCCGACCGGCGCGATGTAGGATTTGCCTTCGTTCATCCAGCCACGCATGGCGGGGTCGAGCGACAGGTACAGCACCTTGACCACGACCTCGCCGTCGGCCGGTTCGCGCACCGGCTCGCTGACCTGCTGCCAGTCGCTGTCCTTGACCATGCCGACCGGGCGGGCCGCCAGGCGGAATTGAAGATTTGTCTCGTTGATTGTCATTTTGTATCCTCAAAGAAGAGTGTGGCAGCCAATATATCTCAAATTGAACGATCGTGCTATTTTTACGGTGTGGGCCCAGCCGTGCGACAATACCGGCCTTGTTAGACCTATAACGATGGTGGATATGAGCAATCCCGAATACATTTTGACACTCTCTTGCCTGGACCAGCGCGGTATCGTGCATCGCGTGTCGGGCTTCCTGGCCGACCACGGCTGCAACATCATCGACTCGGCCCAGTTCGGCGACAGCGAGTCGAAGCTGTTCTTCATGCGCGTGCACTTCGCGCTGGAAGACCGCAACATCAACGACGACCTGCTGCGCGCCGACTTCGGCCTGCTGGGTGCGGAGATGAAGCTGGACTGGGAGCTGCGCGACGCCCACTACAAGCCGCGCGTGATGCTGATGGTGTCGAAGATCGGCCATTGCCTCAACGACCTGCTGTTCCGCTACAAGAGCGGTTTGCTGCCGGTGGAGATTCCGGCCATCGTGTCCAACCACATGGACTTCTACCAGCTGGCGGCCAGCTACAACATTCCGTTCCACCACCTGCCGCTGGCCGCCGGCGCGCCGCAGGAAGCCAAGCTGGCGCAGGAAGCCAAGATCATCGAGCTGATGAACTCGCATAACATCGACCTGGTGGTGCTGGCGCGCTACATGCAGATCCTGTCGCCGGGCCTGTGCACGGCGCTGAAGGGCAAGGCGATCAATATCCACCATTCCTTCCTGCCGAGCTTCAAGGGCGCCAAGCCGTACGCGCAGGCGCACCACCGCGGCGTCAAGCTGATCGGCGCCACCGCGCACTTCGTCACCGGCGACCTGGATGAAGGTCCGATCATCGAGCAGGACGTCGAGCGGGTCGACCACTCGATGGACGCCGAGACGCTGTCAGCCATCGGCCGCGACGTCGAGTGCGTGGTGCTGGCGCGCGCCGTGAAGTGGTTTGTCGAACACCGCATTTTGCAAAACGGCGACAAGACTGTCGTCTTCAAATAATTACACAGAGATTCACCGATGGCCCTCAAAGCAACAATCTACAAAGCCGACCTGCAGATCGCGGACATGGACCGCAACTTCTACGAGACCCAGTCGCTGACGCTGGCGCGCCATCCGTCCGAGACCGACGAGCGCATGATGGTGCGGCTGATCGCCTTCGCGATCCACGCCAACGAGGCGCTGACCTTCACCAAGGGCTTGTTCGACGTCGAGGAGCCGGACATCTGGCAGAAGGACCTGACCGGCGCGATCCAGCTGTGGATCGAGGTGGGCCAGCCGGACGAGAAGGTGATCCTGAAGGCCTGCGGCCGTTCGGAGCACGTCTACGTCTACAGCTACGCCGCGACCAGCCACATCTGGTGGAAGGCGCTGGCCAACAAGGTCGAGCGCTGCAAGAACCTGACCGTGATCAACCTGGACGCGGACGCCACCGAGCAGCTGGCCAAGATGGCCCAGCGCACCATGCAGCTGCAGTGCACGATCCAGGATGGCCAGATCTGGCTGACCGACGGCACCAACACGGTGGAAGTCGGCCGCGAGACCTTCAAGGGCGAGCGTTGATATAATCGGCCGATGAAAAACATCCTCTCAGCATTGCTGTTGGCGGCGGTTGTCCCGGCGGCGCGGGCCCAGGTCGAGGTGGGCGACGCGTGGATACGCGCCACCGTGCCGTCGGCCAAGTCCAGCGGCGTGTTCATGCGGCTGAAATCGAAGCAGGATGCGCAGCTGGTGGCGGTGCGCGCCGATGTGGCGGGCGTGGCGGAAATCCATCAGATGCAGATGGAAGGCCAGCTGATGAAGATGCACGCCGTGCCGTCGCTGGACTTGCCGGCCGGGCAGGTGGTGGACCTGGCGTCCGGCGGCTACCACGTGATGCTGATGGATTTGAAACGGCAGTTGAAGCAGGGCGAGACCGTGCCGGTCACGCTGGTGTTCCGCAAGAAGGGCAAGCAGGCCGACACCGTCACCATCGATGTGCCGGTTAAACCGCTGACGTACACACCACCGAAAGGGCAGTGATGAAAACGACTCTGACCATGCTGGCTGTCGCCGCCGCGCTGCTGGCCCCGGCGGCGCAGGCGCATGTGACGCTGGAACAAACCACCGGCCTGGCGGGCAGTTTCCAGAAGCTGACCTTCCGCGTCGGCCACGGCTGCGACGGCAGCGCCACCAAGGGCTTGACGGTGTCGCTGCCGCAAGGCGCCACCAGCGCCAAGCCCATGCCCAAGGCGGGCTGGAAAATCGAGGCCGGCGCCAATGGCGGCCTGCAGGAAATCAGCTGGACGGGCGGTCCGCTGCCCGATGCCTATTTCGACGAGTTCGTCATGCAGGTCAAATTGCCGGCACAGCCGGGCAAGCTGTACTTCCGCATCGTGCAGCAATGCGACAAGGCCAGCGTGGCCTGGGACGAGATCCCCGGCGACGGCGCCGTCAAACTGAAAGCGCCGGCGCCGATGCTGGAAGTGCTGCCGGCGCCGGCCGGCGCGGCCCAGCACCAGCACTGACACCGCCGGCCGCGCGGCCTACTTGACGACCGCGCCGCCTTTCATCACCCACTGGACGTTCTCCAGCGTCTTCACATCCTTCAACGGCTCGCCGTCGACCGCGATCATATCGGCGAACTTGCCAGCCTCGATCGTGCCCACCCTGTCGGTCCAGCCCAGCAGCTCGCTGGCGTTCACGGTGGCCGTGCGGATCGCCTGGATCGGCGTCATGCCCAGCTTGACCAGTACGCCGAACTCGCGCGCGTTCAGGCCGTGCGGATAGACGGCGGCGTCGGTGCCGAAGGCGATCGGCACGCCTGCCTTGATGGCGCGGGCCACGTTCTGGCGCGCTGTCGGCAGCACCACCTTGGCTTTTTCCAGCAGCGGCTTGGGCAGCTTGATGGCCTCGGCGTTCTCGATCAGCCAGTCGCCCAGGTACAGCGTGGGCACCAGCCAGGTCTTGTGTTCCTTCATCAGCTTGATGCCTTCGTCGTCGATGTAGGAGCCGTGCTCGATCGAGTCGATGCCGGCCAGCACCGCCAGCTTGATGCCGTCGCCGCCGTGCGCGTGGGCGGCGGCCTTGCGGCCCAGGCGGTGGGCGTCGCTGACGATGGCCTTCAATTCCTCCAGCGTGTATTGCGAGGTGCGCGGATCGTCGCCGAACGACAGCACGCCGCCGGTGGCGCAGATCTTGATGACGTCGGCGCCGTACTTGATGTTGCGGCGCGTGACCTTGAGCGCCTCGTCAACGCCGTCGGCCACGCCCAGGCTGGTGATCTTGTATTCGGGCGCGTGCATGGTGTCGTCGCAGTGGCCGCCGGTGATGCTCAGCGGCGGGCCGGAGGCGGCCATGCGCGGGCCGGGCACGTCGCCGTCGTTGATGGCGTCGCGCAGGCCGATGTCGGTGTAGGCGTCGGCGCCGACATCGCGCACCGTGGTGAAGCCGGCCTGCAGCGTCACGCGGGCGTTCTTGGCCCCGGTCAGCGTGGCGCGCGGCACCGACTTGGCGACGATGGAATAGCCGGCGTCCTGCGGGTCGCCGGTCAGGTGGGTGTGCATGTCGATCAGGCCGGGCAGCAGGGTCTTGTTGCCGAGGTCGATGACCTGCGCGCCGGCCGGGATCGCCAACTGGCTGCCGGCGGCGGTGATGCGCTCGCCGCTGACCAGCACCACGGCGTTGTCGACCAGGGCGCCGCTGCGCACGTCGAGCATGTGGGCGGCCTTGATGGCGGTGACGGTGGGCGGGGCGGCGGAGGCGGCGCAGCAGGCCAGCAACAATAAGGGCAGCGCGAAGGCGCGGTGGACGGACGTGGCGATAACGTTCAAGCGGATCTCCTTGTGGTGAGTTTCTTATTCGCGCCGGATTGATGCGGGCCAAACAGCGCCCGCCTAGCGTACCCGCGTCTACAGGCGGGCGCTACAATTTTTTGGATGAACTCCCGTAGCGACTCGTTGGTCTGACACCTGGGCTCAGTTTTTTTGGGGAGCGGCTTCGAGGAGGTAAGGGCCATGCTGTTCGACAAACACTTTAAAACTGTGGAAGAACTCTGGGATTACGAGGCAAACGAGCGCATTAGAGAAAGCAGCGAAAAGATCGCCAAACAGATCGGACTCCAGGATAGGGAGCAAAAAATACTGAGCGAGGCGTTGAGGAGCGCCCGGTACAGTGGGATGCATGATGCGTTGTACACTGGCCGGATGAAGGGATACTACGAAGGTTGCGTGGAGGGCCGGCAAGCGCTGGTGGAGGTGCTGTGCGAGCTACTTGAAAAATCCGCTGTAAAGCCTTCCCGGGAAACCTATAAAACGATTGCCCTGGCCGAACTGTCCGAATTGAGCGACTGGGTCCGGCAATTGATGGCCGGTGCCGAACCCAATCAGATATTTGACTGATCTAAAATGAGCGGTTACTGCGGCGAACCACCCAGCCGCTTGACGCTGCCCGAACCCAGCACGCTGCTGGTCAGCTTCGGATCGCCGTAGTAGCTGATGTCGCCCGAGCCGGCCACGCTCAGGTTCAGCGTCTGCTTGGCCCACACGGTCGCCTCGCCCGAGCCGCCGATGCTCACCGTCACGTCGCGCGCGGCCAGCTGGCCGGCCTGCACCCGTCCCGAGCCGCCGATCGACACCTGCAGGCGCTCGACGTTGCCGCCGACCTTCAGGTTGCCGCTGCCGCCCAGCGCGATCGCCACCGATTCGCTCTCGAGCTTGCGCACATTGATCGAGCCCGAGCCACCGACGTCGAACGTCAGGTGCTCGCCGCGCAGCTGGTCGACATCGACCGTGCCGGAGCCGGCCACCGCGATCTTCTCGATCGAGCGCGCCTGCACCACGATCTTCATCGTGTGCGACTCCAGGTTGACGTCCTTGCGCGTGGGGCGGATGCGCAGCGTGCCGTTGTCGACCACCGTCTCGAGCAACGGCAGCAGATTGTCGTCGGTCTCGATGCTGATGCCCTCGGTGTTGCCCTGGCGGAGCTCGATGTTGCCGCTGACGCTGGTGGCTAGCGAGGTGAAGTGGCCGATCTCGCGGTTCTGCTTGACGATCTTGCCGCTGCCCTGCACGCGCTCGCCGTGGAACCAGCTGAACGGGCCGGCCACGGCCACGCCGACCGGCGCGGCGACGGCCAGCAGGCCGGCGGACAGGAACAGGATGCGCAGCGCGCTGCGGATGGATGGATTTGCCATGATGATCTCCTCGTGATGGTTGGCACAGCTCTTGAGGTTGGATACTACGGACTCCCTCCGCCGCGCGAAACCGGGCTGCGACAGATTGCAGCAGGCGCGGAACAGAATGCACAGGCCGGGGAGCAGGCCGCGACCGGCGGCGGGCTGGGCGGCCCGCATGAGGTATCATTCGGCCTATCCCGCAACACCGCACATATTGGACGCACATGCTTATCATCACCATCAAACAGGGCAAGGAAAAGAGCCTGCTGGCCGGCGACCCCTGGATTTACGCCTCGGCGGTCGACAAGGTCGACGGCAAGCCGCAGGAAAAGAACAAGCCGGGCGCCACCGCCACCGTGCAGACCTCGTCGCGCCAGTTCATCGGCCGCGCCGCCTACAACGCCAAGTCGCAGATCTGCGCCCGCATCTGGACCTACAAGGAAGACGAGCCGGTCGACCACGCGCTGATCAAGCGCCGCGTCAAGGCCGCCGTGGCCAAGCGCGCCGCCAGCGTGCGCGCGGCCGGCCCCAACGACCTGGTGCCGGTGGTGCGCGGCGACGAGGATGGCCTGTCCGGCCTGCTGGTCGACAGCTGGGGCGGCGTCAAGGGCTACCTGATTTGCCAGTTCCAGTCGGCCGGCGTCGACGCGTGGAAAGTGGCCATCGTGCAGGCGCTGCTGGCCGAGACCGGCTGTCCCAACGTCTACGAGCGCTGCGACGACCTGGTCCGCAAGGGCGAGGGCTTGCCGATCTTCTACCGCGCACTGGCCGGCGAGGAACCGCCCGACCACGTGCTGGTCACCGAGGGCAAGCAGCGCTACAGCATGGACTTGCGCACCGGCTTCAAATATCCCAAGGTCCGCAGCTAAAATATTTCGATGCTGCAATTTTTTCTCTTATAATCGTTGGGGAGCACCACCGACCCCACCGAGAGCAGAGATGGAACATTACCAGTCGTCGCAGATACGCACCCTGACCTACATCGAGAACGAAGACCATCCGGTGTTCGGCACGCTCGTCGAGCAGATCCTGCATCTGCTCAATTCCAAGCTGATCTTCAGCGACATCCTGATCCACCAGAACAGTCCGCTGTTGCTGCGCCAGCCGAAGGGGCTGGTGGCGGTGACGGATTCGCCGATCACGCGCGAGGAGCTGCAGGAATTCTTCGAGGTGGTCGAGCCGAACTGGGCCGAGCGCATCCAGGACCGCGCCTTCGACCGCGCGGTGGATTTGCACACGGCGCGCATCCGCGCCAACTGCTTCAGCTTCCAGGGCAAGAAGCGGCTGGGCTGCGTGATCCGCCGTTTTCCGAAGGAGCCGATGGTGCTCAGCCAGCTGGGCCTGCGCCAGGCCGAGCAGAACTTCGCCAAGCTCACCAGCGGGCTGGTGCTGATCATCGGCGACACCTGCCAGGGCAAGTCGACCACCATCGCCGCCATGCTCGACGAGATCAACAAGCACCGTTCCGGGCACATCATCACGATCGAGGATCCGGTGGAGACCTTGATCCCGCAGCGGCAGTGCGTGATCACGCAGCGCGAGGTGGGCTTCGACGGCGACGTCGAGAGCTTCTACCTGGGCGCGCTGGACGCGCTGCGCGAGCGGCCGGACGTGATCGTCATCGGCGAGATCCGCGACGCCCAGACCGCGCAGGAAGCGCTGGCGCTGGCCGAATCGGGGCCGCTGGTGCTGGCCTCATTGCACGCGCGCTCGACCGAGCTGGGCCTGCAGAAGATGGTGCGGCTGCTGGGCAACGGCGAACCGCAATCGCAGGCCTTGGCGCACGCGCTGCGCGGCGTGCTGTGCCAGGCGCTGCTGCCGTCGGTCGATGGCGACCGCTACCACCTGGCCACCGAATGTTTGACGTCGAATCCGGAGGTGGTAGGCATGATCGCCAGCGGCCAGATCTCGGCGCTGCGCAACTGGATGGAGACCAAGCCGGGCGAGGGCTGCCACACGATGAACGCCTCGCTGCGCGCGCTGCTCACGGCGGGCAAGGTCAGCGTCGACGACGCCCGCAACGCCACCACCGACCGCATCGGCTTCGCCGAGCACTACTAACCGCAAGCAATTTGGGGTCAAGTCTGACATTCGGACACGAGCTCTGCTGTAGGCCGCGCCTACAGCAGAGCTCGTGTCCGAATGTCAGACTTGACCCCACCATGATATGAAACACAGACTATTTCTTTTCGACCTGGACGACACGCTGCTGGACTTCAAGGCGTCCGAACAACTTTCCTTTGTGCGGACCATGCAGGCGCTTGGCCTGAGCGATGATGTGGAGGCGATTTTTCTCCAGTATCAGGCGATCAACGTGCAACTCTGGCGCGACTTCGAGACGGGCGCCGTGACCAAGGACTTCCTGAAGGTGGAGCGCTTCCGCAAGACGTTCCAGGCCAACGCCCTCGAGCTCGACCCCGAGGCGGCCAGCAGCATTTATCTTGAGTCGCTGTCCGATACCGTGGTCCTGATCGACGGCGCCAAACAGCTGTGCGAAACACTGTCGGCCATCGGCGAGGTGGGCATCATCACCAACGGCGTCGAGGCCATCCAGAACCGCCGCATCGCCAGCTCCGGCCTGGCCGAACACATTTCCTTCGTCGCCACCTCCGAGGCGTGCGGCCACGCCAAGCCCGATGTGCGCTTCTTCGACTACGCGGCCAGCATGGCGCGTTCCTTCGCCAAGCCGGAAGCGATCATCGTCGGCGACCGGCTCGATGCCGATATCCTCGGCGCCAACCGGTATGGCATAGAGAGCTGCTGGTTCAACCCCGGCCGCCTCGCCAACGCGTCGGACGCGGTGCCCACCTTCGAGGTCGCCGGCCTGGCGGAAGTCGTTCCGTCGCTCAGGAGCCTGGCCGCCGCGTAGACGTTTTACGCCGGGCGGGCCGGCTCAATCGTCGACCGCCTCGATGCCTTGCAGCCTGAGCTTCTCGACATGGTCCTTCATCGCCTGCAGCGCTTCGGGGGAGTGGCCTTGCCATTCCTTGACCTCGCCCACCACGCGCAACGCTTGCTTCGAGCGGTAGGACTTGGTCGGGTTGCCGGGGAATCTTTTATCCGTCAGGTTGGGATCGTCCACGATCTCGCCAACCGGCTCGACGATGTAGATCCTGCCAGGCGCCTCGCCCTGCGCCAGCTCCGCTCCCCACGTGGCCGCCTCCAGCGTGGCGCTCAGGTAGACGTGGTTCGCCTTGCGCCGCGTGCCGTAGTTCGAGGTGTAGCCGGGTTCGATCAAATCGCCGACCTTCAAGTCGGCCCTGGTGCCGTGGTAGTACTCCATTCATGCCTCCCAGCCATTGGGGTCAAGTCTGACATGTGGGGTCAAGTCTGACATTCGGACACGAGCTCTGCTATAGACAACGACTACAGCAGACCTCGTGTCCGAATGCCAGACTTGACCCCATTTTTTAATCCAAAGGAATTGCGCGGTAGCGGTTGACGTCGTTGCCGTTGACCGGCGGGGCGTTGTTGCCCCAGGCGCTGCGCAGGTAGGACACAACCTGCGCTACTTCGGTGTCGTTCAATACGTGGCCGAACGGCGGCATGCCGTATGGACGCGGGTTGCCTTCGGTGCCGGGCGCGAAGCCGCCGTTGAGCACGATGCGGATCGGGTTGACCGCCTGCTCCATCGTTAGCGCGCGGTTGCCCGCCAGCGGCGGATAGCCCGGTGGCAGGCCGGCGCCGCCGGCGCCGTGGCAGTCGACGCAGTGCTTCTCGTAGAGCTTGGCGCCGGCCGCCAGGTAGGCCATCGCTTCGGCGCCCTTGTCGCGCTCGAAGTCGGATTTCTTGTCGTCACCCGGCAGGGCTTTCAGGTAGACCGCCATGGCGTTGATGTCGCCGTCGCTCAGGTGTTGCAGGCTTTGCTGCACCACCTCGGCCATCGGCCCAAACACGGTCGCGCGCGGCGAGACGCCGGTTTTCAGCAGTTGCACGATGTGCGGCTGCATCCATTCGCCCAGCCCCGCCTCGGCGCCGGCGTTGAGCGAGGGCGCGTACCAGCCCAGCACCGGGATCAGGCCGCCGGACAGGCCTTCGCCGTCGCTCGCGCCCAGCGTGTTGCGCGGGCTGTGGCAGGCGCTGCAGTGGCCCAGGCCCTGCACCAGGTAGGCGCCGCGGTTCCAGTCCACCGATTGCTTGCTGTCTTCGCGGAACACGGCCGGCTTGAAGTACAGCGCGCGCCACGCGGCCAGCATGAATTGCTGGTTGTAGGGGAAGCGCAAGGTGTGCGGCTGGTTGGCCTGCGCCACCGCCGGCACCGATTGGAAGTAGGCGTACAGCGCGTCCGCGTCGTCGCGCGTGATGCGGGTGTAGTTGGTGTACGGGAAGGCCGGGTACAGCAGGCGCCCATCCTTCGATTTGCCGTTGTGCAGCGCGTGCCAGAAGTCGTCCGCACTCCAGCCGCCGATGCCGGTGGCCTTGTCGGAGGTGATGTTGGGCGAGATGACGTTGCCGAACGGTGTCTGCAGCGCCCGCCCGCCGGCGTACTGCGCGCCGCCGCGCACGGTGTGGCAGGCCATGCAGTCGCCGGCCTTGGCCAGGTAGGCGCCGCGCGCGATCTTCTCGGCCGGCGCCAGCTTGGCGGTGACGGTGGGCGCCGGCCCGGCGTCGTCCGAGCCACCGGACAGCACGTACAGGATGCCCGCCGCCAGCAGGGCGATAACGGTATAAACGATTTTCTTCATGACCAGGCCCTTAAGGTGCCGGCACGCTGCCGCAGTTCAGCGGCAGGGGCAGGGCGATGCTGTCGGCGGCGCCGGGGCGGGCGGCGGCGTCCGGTGTTTGCTGGCTGAGCCAGCCTGAGACGGCGGCCACGTCGGCCGGCGTCAGACGATTGGCGATCTCCGCCATGCAGTCCGGCGCGGCGGCGCGGCGCACCTTGTTCTTCCATGCGCCGAACTGGGCGTTGATGTAGTCGCTGGGCAGGCCGACCAGGCCGGGGATCGCCGGCGCCACCCCGGTCAGCGCGCTGCCGTGGCAGGCCACGCAGGCCGGGATCTTTTTCGCCGGATCGCCGTTGCGCACCAGCGCCTCGCCGCGCGCCAGGGCGTCGGCGCTGGCGCCGCCGGCCTGCGGTGGCGGGTAGGGCGGATGCTGTTGCGAGAAGTAGTCGGCGATTTCGCGCAGGTAGGCATCCGGCAGATGGTCGACCATATAGGTCATCATCGGATAGTGGCGCCGGCCCTCGCGGAAATTGACCAGCTGGTTGTACAGGTAGCCGGCGGGCTTGCCGGCGATGCGCGGGAAGAAGGCGTCGCCGCGCTCCTTGACGGCGTGGCAGGCGGTGCAGGCGGCCACGCGTTGTTCCAGCGTGTCGGGCAGGGTGGCGGGCGTGGCGGCCAGCGACGGCAGGACAAATCCGGCCAGGGCCAGCGCGGCGCCCGCGCGCACGACGTGAGAGGTAGACATGCCATTCCTTGAGGTCGTAACTATCTGGCAAGGATACCAGATCATCCCGCTACTGCGGCTTCGGCGGACGCGGAAGTTTCACCGCTTTCATCGGCGGCAGCTTGTTGCCGGCTGCGATGAAATGGCGGTAGACGCGCAGCGCCACCTGGGCGTCGTCGGCCGCGTACAGGATCTGCTTTTCGTTCAGGCGCGGCAGCGCCCAGTTGGTGGTGGAGATCTTCTTGGACTTCTGCAGCTTCTGGCCGAAGAACTTGGCGACGGCGGTCTTGGCGCCGAGGTCGTTGCGCTGGCCCGGCGTGCGCAGCGCCACCGACAAATCGACCACGCCGGCCGCGCGGATCGCCAGCTTGGCGTGCAGCCGCTTGACGTCGTCGGACAAGCCGAAGCCCACCTTGAGCAACGCCGGCGTTTCCAGCACCGCCTGCAATGCCTCGAGGATGGCCGCCGAGGTGCTGGCGCCGATCTGGAACAGGTAGGCGGTGCTGTCGGTGGAAAACTGGATCAGGTGCGGACCGGTCGAGGTCTCGCCCTTGGTGAAGGTCGGCTTGGACTCGGTGTCGAAGCCGATGGCGTCCGTGGCCAGCAGGGCGTCGCGCGCGGCGGCCGCCTGCCCGGCCGTGGTGACCAGCTGCACATCGGCGATGCGTATCCCGATGTAGGGCGGCAGCTCGGCCTCCGCCGGCACGGCAGGCTGCTGCTGAGTGTTCAACTGAGCCAACTGGGCCAACTCAGCCTTTGCGCGAGAACTTCGCGGTCAGCTGGTTCAGCTTGTCGGCGCGCACGCGCGCCGCTTCCTCGGCCGCGGCCGCTTCGCGTTCGGCCTTCTTGCGCTCGGCTTCTTTCTTGAAGCGTTCCTGCAGGACCTGCGTGGCGTGGGCGCGGTGGGTGTCGGTCACTTCGGCGCCCGGGGTGCCGTCCAGATCGTGGCGCAGCTTGGCTTTTTCCATGACCTTCAGGTAGCGCAGCGAACCGGTGTGGATGCCGAGCGCGGTGCGCATGGTTTTGCGGTCCAGTTCGGGCATCACGGCGAGGATCTGCTTGTCGATGCCGATCGACAGGGGCAGGAAATCGCGGAAGGCCGGGAATTGGGTTTGCAATTGTTTCAACAAGCTGCGCGGGGACAGCGCTGCTGGTGCCGCGGTGGCGACCGGCTCGGTGGCAGGCGCCTGAGGGGTGAGGCTAGTGTTCATCGACTTCATAGTTTAAGCAAGAGGCGTGAGCATATCATGGGCACTACGGGATTGCAGTGCCTTTTAGGCCATGATGTAAAAATAACCACAGCACCATCATACGCCAGTTGGACGGCGCAGGTGCGTTTGCACGCCAAAACATGTATAATGCGAGACGCACTTTTGCAGGACGGTGCGTTTCAGTTTGGTACAGGATGCGATTTGGACGGTCTGACAAGAGTGTGTAGCCCTTGTTATATGGTTTTAAGATGTCGGATATGGGTACTATCAATTATCCTGATGTCTCGCGATACGGCATACTTTGCCCTCTCCCTATTCTTCACTGAAAAGAGAAACAAGCCCGTTGTTGGACGCGGGCTTTTTTTATTCCGCAGATAATCGTCAGCTAAATTACAACATTTCCATCCATGCGCACTGGTAACGGTCGGCGCGGGCTACGGCATTTTGTATTTTCTGGCGAATACGCATTGAGAGATATTTAATGACAAAAACGCCGAAAACTTTAACGTTGTCCGTCAAGGCCGCCCGTACCAGCTCCGCTCCGCTGGTGGTGCCGAAGACGACTCTATCTTATGTGATCGATAATGCGCAAGAGGCAGCGAGCAAAGTAACGGTAGTCAAAAAGAAAACGCGCCTGAGCGCCGCGGCCGAAGCGGCCCAGGCGGAAGCCCAGGTGGCGGTGCAGGCCGATGCCTCGGATGCACCGGTCAAGACCGTCAAGGTGGCGCGCAAGACCGCCGTCCTGCCGGGCGCCGACGACGCCGCGCCGGCCGTGGTGGTCAAGGCCGCGCCGAAGTCCAAGCTGGTCAAGGTCGCCAAGGCCGAGCCGGCTCCTGTCGTCATCGTGACCGGCGGCCCGGCCGTCAGCCAGGTGACCGACGCCGCCACGCTGGCCTCGATCGACACCTCCGGCTACCTGCTGCCGAGCGTCAAGGTGCCGGGCCGCCGCGGCCGCAAGCCGTCCGAATTCACGCCTGAGAACGACGAAGTGGCCGCGCTGAACGCGGTCGAGCGCGCCGAGCTGAAGGCCGTCTCCAAGGCCCGCGAGCGCAAGGCCAAGGGCGGCGCCGCCGACATGCTGGGCATGGATTCCAAGAGCACCGCCGAGGAGCTGGAACGCCGCCGCACCCAGATCAAGAACCTGATCAACATGGGCAAGGAGCGCGGCTTCCTGACCTACGCCGAGATCAACGACCAACTGCCGGAAAACATTGTCGACCCTGAAGCGATCGAAGGCATCATCGCGACCTTCAACGACATGGGCATCGCCATCTACGAGCGCGCGCCGGACGCCGAGTCGCTGCTACTGACCGACAGCGTGGCCACCGTGACCTCCGACGACGAAGTGGAAGCGGCCGCCGCGACCGCGCTGTCGACGGTCGACTCCGACTTTGGCCGCACCACCGACCCGGTCCGCATGTACATGCGCGAGATGGGCGCCGTGGCGCTGCTGACGCGCGAAGGCGAGATCGAGATCGCCAAGCGCATCGAAGGCGGGCTGAAGGACATGATCCAGGCCATCTCCGCCTGCCCGACCACGATCGCCGAGATCGTCGCGCTGGCCAAGAAGATCGAAGCCGACGAACTGAAGGTCGATGAAGTGGTGGACGGCTTCGTCGACCTGAACGAGGCGAACAACGCGCCGGCCGTCGCGGCCGCGCCTTCGGTCGCGTCGGACGACGAGGAAGAAGAGGAAGAGGAAGTCGAGGAAGAAGACGGCGACGCCAACGGCGGCGCGGCGGGCTTCTCGACCGAACAGCTGGCGCAGCTGAAGAAGGCCGCGCTGGAAAAGTTCGACGTCATCTCGACCCAGTACGACAAGATGCGCAAGGCCACCGGCGGCTACGGCTCCAAGGGCTATGTGTCGGCGCAGGAAGCGATTTCGGCCGAGCTGCTGGGCATCCGCTTCACCGCCAAGGTGGTCGAGAAGCTGTGCGACACGCTGCGCGGCCAGATGGAAGAAGTGCGCCACATCGAGCGCGCCGTGCTGGAGCTGTGCGTGAACAAATGCGGCATGCCGCGCGCCCACTTCATCAAGGTCTTCCCCGGCAATGAATGCGACCTGGACTGGGTTGACGGCGAAGTCGACAGCGCCTATCCGTACAGCGCCATCCTGGGCCGCAACGTGCCTGCCGTGAAAGAGCTGCAAAAGAAGATGATCGACCTGCAAGCCCGCGTGGCGCTGCCGCTGGCCGACCTGCGCAAGATTAACAAGCAGATGGCCGCCGGCGAAAAACGCGCGCGCCAGGCCAAGCGCGAAATGACGGTCGCCAACTTGCGTCTGGTGATTTCGATCGCCAAGAAGTACATCAACCGCGGCCTGCAGTTCCTCGACCTGATCCAGGAAGGCAATATCGGCCTGCTGAAGGCGGTGGACAAGTTCGAATACCGCCGCGGCTACAAGTTCTCGACCTACGCGACCTGGTGGATCCGCCAGGCCATCACCCGTTCGATCGCCGACATGGCCCGCACCATCCGCGTGCCGGTGCACATGATCGAGACCATCAACAAGATGAACCGCATCTCGCGCCAGATCATGCAGGAAACCGGCAGCGAGCCGGACCTGGCGACCCTGGCGGTCAAGATGGAAATGCCGGAGAACAAAGTCCGCGAAATCATGAAGATCGCCAAGGAGCCGATCTCGATGGAAACGCCGATGGGCGAGGACGGCGATTCGCAGCTGGGCGACTTCATCGAAGACAACACCACCTTGGCCCCGCTGGACGCCGCGCTGCACGCGTCGATGCGCAACGTCATCAAGGAAGTGCTGGACTCGCTGACCCCGCGCGAAGCGAAGGTGCTGCGCATGCGCTACGGCGTGGAAATGTCGAACGACCACACGCTGGAAGAAGTGGGCAAGCAGTTCGACGTGACCCGCGAGCGTATCCGCCAGATCGAAGCCAAGGCCATGAGCAAGCTGCGCCAGCCGTCGCGCTCGGACAAGCTGAAGACCTTCCTGACGCAGAACTAAGCGCCGGCGGAGTAAAGAGAAGGGAGGCCATGTGCCTCCCTTTTTTATGGCCGCCGGATTACAGCTTGGGTGGCGGGGCTTTCTTGGCGGCGTTGATGTCGTCCTGCTTGGCCTTCTCGGCGGCGGCGGCGATCGGCTGCAGGTTCTTGAGGGCGGTGTCGAAGTCGACGATCGTCACGCTGATGGCTGTGGCCCAGGTGGAATCGCCGGCGATCGCCACCGTGACGGCCTTGTCGCATTTGAGCATCTTGTTCATCAGCAGGGCGTGCGCGAAGGTGATGCTGGCGTTGCGCGCAAAGCATTCGAATTCCGACTTGCCGGTCTTGGTGCGGACCCAGTGCATGTCGCCATACTTGCCTTCGCCGGGCGGCAGCTGGCCGTATTTTTCCTGTAATTGCTTGCGCAGCTCTTCGTTCAGCACCTTTTGCTCGAACACCTCGGCGCTGCGCTCGATCTGCACCACGCGGCCATCCATCGGGCCGTAGGTAACGGTCACGCGCGAACGCTTGGGCATGTTCGGGACCGTGTATTCGATGTTGTCGGGGCGCGCCGCGTAGACCGTATCCGCCGGGCGCACGTGCGTGCGGTTGGGCTTGTAGCCATCGGCAAACAGCACTTTTTCGACCTGTTGCTGGGTGTCGCCGATCTTGATGCCCATGGTTTCCAGCGATTTCGGTATGTCGGCGGCGTGCGCGGCGCCGGCCAGGGCGGTCGCGGCGATCAGCGTGGCCAATGATTGTCGGTTCATGAGGGTCCCGTAAGTGTTTGATTTTCGCTAAAAATACATGAATTGCAACTTCAGTGTAGCAAGGCCTGGATTTCGTTGTCAAATTGCTAGTCGATGGACGGTTGGCGGTGACAAACCGCGTATTTCTTTTTGATCGGATTGCAATACACTAGCGCTTCTCCCACCATCGCCCGTTGTATGGAAAGCCCAGTCCTTCGTCCGTTCTCCCGCAACATCTGGCCGGTGTTCTTCGGCGCGGCGCTGGCCTGCGCGTCCGTGCCGGCGGGAGCGGCGGGTGTCGATATCGCCACCGGTATCCAGATGGCGCAGATCGACTTCGACACGTATCACGCCTTGCTGCTTGAGCGCTGCAAGAGCGTTGCGCCGGACTCGGTCGACGCGCTGGCGGCGGCGATGGCGCAGTGGCGGGCGCAGAACGCGGATGCGCTGGTGATCCTGCGCCAGCTGTACAAGGCGCAGCTGGTCCAGCAGATGCGCGCCCGCCAGCCGGCGGCGATCGAGGCGGAGATCGACGCGCATGTAGCCGCGGTGATGGGCTTGTTCAACGGAGGCTTGAAGGACAAGGTGGCAGCCGTGCCGGCCGCCGAGGCCAGGGCGTCCTGCGAGGGCGAGTACGCCAACAACCTGCGGAACCGTCCCGACATGGATTTCAACGAACTGCTGAAGCGGATGACGCTGGGGCGCTGACGCTGTCAACTTACGTGCCGCCGCCTCAGTACGATAGCTTCGGATACCAGTCCGTGCCCCGTCCGGCCGGCGTCAGGTCCAGGATATTCCACAGTGGCGTCGGGTCCGGCGCGCCGCGCGCATCCTGGCCGGGATCCTCGGTTCCGCCCAGTTCGCTCGCCCAGAAGTGGTGGACCTTGCCGTCGCGCTTGACCCAGACGTCCAGCGCCGGCCACTCGCTGCCGTCCGGCGCCAGGCCGCGGTAGTCGCGCGGGAAATCGTCACCCACGCACTGGTAGAAGGCCAGGTTGCGCCAGCCGCGCTCGCGCGCGAAGGCCAGCTGGCGCGACACCGGCGAACGGCCCAGCACCGCCACCGCCACCCGCTGCGACAGGTCGCGCGACGGAATGTCGATGGCGCCGAGGAAGGCGGTGCACATCGGGCACGGCCGCTCGCGCTGCGGCCCGTACATCCAGAAGTAGGTGACCAGCGTGTCGTGCGGGCCAAACAGGTCGGCCAGCTTCACCGTCTTGCCGTCCTGGTCGAGGAAGCGGTAGTCGGGCGCCTCGCCGCCAGGCGGCAGGGCGCGGCGCTGCGCGGCCACGCGTTCGATGTGCCGCCGCAGTTCTATCTCTTCGGCCAGCAAGGCCGCGCGCGCGGCACGGTAGCTGGCGCTGTCGTTCGGATAGGGCGTGCTTCGGGCAGCCAGTTCAGCTGCCGGCGTCAGCGTGGCCATGGCGCCTCCTATTGCATGAACCAGCCGTGGCTGACCACCAGCGACTGCCCGGTCAGCGCGTTCGACGGGAAGCTGGCGAACAGCAGCGCCACTTCGGCCACGTCCTCGACGGTGGTGAACTTGCCGTCCACGGTATCGGCCAGCATCACTTTCTTGATGACGTCTTCCTCCGAGATGCCCAGGGACTTGGCTTGCTCGGGAATCTGCTTGTCCACCAGCGGCGTGCGCACGAAGCCGGGGCAGATCACGTTGGCGCGCACGCCGTGCTCCGCGCCTTCCTTCGACACCGCCTTGGCCAGGCCGATCAGGCCGTGCTTGGCTGTCACATACGCCGACTTGAGCTTGGACGCTTCCTTCGAGTGCACCGAACCCATGTAGATCACGCTGCCGCTGCCGGCCTTGTACATATGGGGCAGGCAAGCCTTGGTGGTGAGGAAGGCGCCGTCCAGGTGGATGGACAGCAGCTTCTTCCAATCCTCGTAGGGGAACTCCTCGACCGGATGGATGATCTGGATGCCGGCGTTGCTGACCAGCACATCGATTTGCCCCCAGGCCTCGACCACGCTGGCGATGCCGGCGTTGACCTGGCCTTCGTCGACCACGTTCATGGCGACGGCCATGGCCTGGTGGCCGCTGGCTTTGAGTTCATTGGCGGTGGCCTGCGCCGCCTCCAGGTTCAGGTCGGCGATGACGATCTTGCCGCCTTCGCGCGCGTACACCAGCGCGATTTCCTTGCCGATGCCGCTGGCGGCGCCGGTGACGATGCAGACTTTGTCTTTCAGTTTCATGGACTTGCTCCTCGCAGGTGGGAATGCAAAATGTAATTACAGCGATACCGCGCAGCGCCGTCTATGCGCTGGCGTACATAGTGGGCAAGGTCAGGCGCACAAACGCGCCGCCTTTATCCCGGTTGCCCAGCTCCAGCACCGCGCCGATGCGCTCGGCCCGCTCGCGCATGCCGACCAGGCCCCAATGGCCGCTGCGGCCGCCTTGCGCCAGCGTCTCCGCCGCGATGCCCTTGCCGTTGTCGCTCACCTGCAGCGTCAGTTGCCGGGCGCCGTACTCCAGCTCCACCTCGATGGCGCTGGCCTGCGCGTGGCGGAAGGCGTTGCAGATGGCCTCGCGGCCGATGGCGAACACCTCGTCGGCGGTGATGACGGGCAGGGTGTATGGTGCGCCTTTTTGATCGAGCCGGAAACTGGCCGAAAGTCCAGCCGCCAGCCGCTGGCCGAAGCGCTCCAGCGATTCGCCCAGCGTCTCGTTGTCGCGCAGCGGCGAGCGCAGGCCGCGCACCTCGTCGCGGCCCTCGACCAGCGCCTGCTCGATGTAGCCGATGCCGCGTTCCATGGCGGCCCGCGCCGGCAACGCGGGCGGCACCTGTTCCATCGCCAGCTGCATCATCAGGATGGTTCCCTGCGCCTCCTGCAGGAAGGTGTCGTGCAGCGCGCGGGCGATGCGTTCGCGCTCGCTCAGGCGTTCGACGTGGCGCGCCTCGATCAGGCGCGCCATCTGCGTCAGCCGCCAGCGCCAGGCCGCCACCAGCGCCGCCGCCACCGCCGCCGCGCAGATCAGCTTGAACCACAGGCTTTGCACGAAGGTCGGCGGGATCGTCACCGGCAGCGCGGCGCCCTCGGTGTTCCAGACGCCGTCCTTGTTGGCGGCGATGACCTGGAAGCGGTACTGGCCCGGCCCCAGGTTGGTGTAGAACGCCTCGCGCCGGTTGCCGGCAGGCTGCCAGTCGCGGTCCACGCCCTCGAGCCGGTAGCGGAAGGCGATCCGCCCCGGCATCGACAGGCCGAGCGCGCTGAACGTCAGGTGCAGGTTGTTCGCGCCTTGCGGCAGCGTCAGCGGCGCGTCCGGCGCATAGGCCCGGCCACCGCTCTCGACCGCGCGCAGTTGCACCGGCGGCGGCACGGTGTCGCGGCCGATCTGGCCGGGCGATATCAGCATGACGCCGCTGTGGCTCGACAGCCAGAGCTTGCCGTCGCTGGCCTCCACCATCGACGGGAACGGCCCGGTCGGCTGGACCGCGCCGGTCAGGCCGTCGTCCACGCCCAGCAGTTCGTAGCCGACCGCCGCACCGTCGCGCAGGAAGCCGCGCAGCTGCGCGGCGGGGATGCGGAAGGCGCCATCATGGCCGTGCAGCCACAGCTCGCCGCCGGCCGTCTCCACCACGCCGCTGATGCCGCGCAGCGCGTGGCCGTCGGCCGCCTGCAGCGGCACGAAGCGCTTGCCGTC
>NZ_WWCX01000065.1:0-35637 GCF_009857655.1 Duganella vulcania | reverse complement strand
TGCGTTCGCGCACGGCGTCCTGGTGCACGCGCGGGCTGGCGCGGCGGCTGGCGATGGCGGCGCGCGAGGCGTCCAGCGCGTCGACGGTGGCGGCGTCGTGCTTGCCTTGCAGCGCCTGCTTGAGCACGTACAACTCGTCCAGTTTTTCAGTCGCGAAAGCCAGCCATGATTTGATTTCCTGGTCGAGCGCGGTTTCGGAGGCCAGGCTGAACGGCACGTGCAGCAGCGAACACGACGTCGAGAGCCACAGCTTGCCGCCGCGCTTGTCCGCAATGGGCGCCAGCGCGGCCAGCGCCGCGTCGAGGTCGGTGCGCCAGATGTTGCGGCCGTCGACGATGCCGACCGACAGCACCTTGTGCACCGGCAGCCAGTCGGCGATGCTGGTCAGTTCATGCGGGGTGCGCACGCCGTCCACGTGCAGGCCGGCCACCGGCAGGCGGCAGGCCAGGCTCAGGTTCTCTTCCAGCGGCGAGAAATACGTGGCCAGCAGCAGCGGCACGCCGACCTGGTTCAACTGCCAGTAGCTGTTTTCAAACGCGCTGCGCCACGGCGCCGGCAGGTCGAGGCCAAGGATGGGCTCGTCGATCTGCACCCATTGCACGCCTTGCGCCTTCAGGCGGTCCAGCACCTGGCCGTAGACCGGCAGCAGCTGGTCCAGTAAGCCCAGGCGGTCCAGGCCGGCGTCCTTGGCCTTGCCCAGCCACAGGAAGCTCAGCGGCCCCAGCAGCACGGCCTTGACCGCATGGCCCAGCGCCTGCGCCTCGGCCACCTCGTCGAACAGGCGCTCGCAGGCCAGCGAGAAGGCGGTCTCCGCCGTGAACTCCGGCACCAGGTAGTGGTAGTTGGTGTCGAACCACTTGGTCATTTCCAGCGCGGCCGAGGCGTGCGGCTGGCCGTCGTGCGAGTGGTCGTGGCCGCAGGCTTCATGGTGACCACCGTCGCCGCGCGCCATGGCGAAGTAGCGGCTCAGCTGCGATTGCCCGGCCGTGAAGCCGTAGCGGGCCGGCTCGCAGCCCAGCAGCTGGATGTGGTTGGCGACCTGGTCGTAAAAGGCGAAGTCGCCGACGGTCACGAAGTCCAGCCCGGCCTGCCGCTGCAGCGCCCAGTGGCGCGCGCGCAGGTCGCGGCCGACCGCTTCGAGGCCGGCGTCCGGCAGTTCGCCGCGCCAATTGGCCTCCAGCGCGAACTTCAGCTCGCGGGCCGCGCCTATGCGCGGGAAGCCGGGAACGTGGCTTTGGATGGGTTTATTCGATGTTGTCATTTTGATGTCATCCGCATTTAATATTGGTGATATAAAGTGTGCGGCAATCCGGTCTATAATCAAAACGAAAGATTTTGCGGCTTCACATGAAAATATTTAATAGACCATGCTAGAGATACGTCACCTGCGCACCCTGAGTGCCCTCCGCTCCGCCGGCAGCCTGGTCCGGGCCGCGCAACTGCTGAACCTGACGCAGTCGGCTCTGTCGCATCAGATCAAATTGCTGGAAGATCGCTACGGTGGGCCGCTTTTTGAGCGAAAATCCGTGCCGATCGGGTTTACCGCCACCGGCGCCCGGCTGCTCAAGCTGGCCGATCTGCTGCTGCCGGAAATCGAGGCGGCCGAGCGCGAGGTAGCGCGCCTGACCCAGGGCGACACCGGCCAGCTGCGCGTGGTGCTTGAATGCCATACCTGCTTCGACTGGCTGATGCCGGTGATGGATGAATTCCGCAAACGTTGGCCGGACGTGGAGATCGACCTGGTGTCGGGCTTCCACAGCGAGCCGGCCGAGCTGCTGCGCAGCGGCGCCGCCGACCTGGTGATCGGCTCGCACTACGGCCCGGAGTTCGCCACCTTCCCGCTGTTCCGCTTTGAAATCCTGGTCGTGATGGCGCAGAAACACCGGCTGGCGGCCCAGCGCCGCCTGCTGGCCGCCGATTTCGAGGGCGAAACGCTGATCACCTATCCGGTGCCGGAAACCCGTATCGACCTGATCCGCGAAGTCTTGCAGCCGGCCCACATCCACTACGAGCGCCGCACCGCCGAGCTGACGGTGGCGGTGCTGCAGCTGGTGGCCAGCCGCCGCGGCATCGCCGCGCTGCCGAACTGGGCGATCAAGAACTATGTCGACTACGACTACGTCATCGCCAGGCCGGTTGGCGAGCAGGGCCTGTGGAGCGACCTGTTCGTTTCCGTGCCCGAGGCGCAGAAACAGAAGGCCTACGTGCTCGACTTCGTCAACGTGATACGCGAACAGTGCGCCAGCACCCTGGACGGTATCAAATTATTATCGTGACTTATTGATACTGTTTCTTCAAAATGATTGCGTGGCGTTTGACGCATGTCAAAGATGCCACGATGTGCGACGCTTACGATGAGTGCCCAACCAGCGCTGATCATTGGCACGGATGCTGCTTGAGGAATCCTGTCACCCTCGGGAAAGTTCTCGCGGCGACGCACAATCGAAACCCAGCACGGCCTGGCCGTCGAAGCGTATTATCGAAGTTCGTATTGTTGCTAAAGTTGTTGCTAAACTAAGCCGGCCCCGGCCGGCGCATTGGAGAGTCAAATGGATGATGTAGTTATCGTGGCCGCTGGCCGTACCGGTGTCGGCAAATTCGGCGGCAGCCTGGCGAAGACGCCGGCTTCCGAACTGGGCGCACACGTGATCAAGGGTCTGCTGGCCAAGACCGGTATCGATCCCAACCTGATCAGCGAAGCCATCCTCGGCCAGGTACTGACCGCCGGCGTCGGCCAGAACCCTGCGCGCCAGGCCGTCATCAAGTCCGGCCTGCCGAACACCATTCCAGGTTTCACCATCAACCACGTGTGCGGCAGCGGCCTGAAGGCCACCCACCTGGCGGCCCAGGCCATCAAGGCGGGCGATGCCGAGATCATCATCGCCGGCGGCCAGGAAAACATGAGCGCTTCGCCGCACGTGATGAACGGTTCGCGCGACGGCTTCCGCATGGGCGACTTCAAAATGGTCGATTCCATGATCGTCGACGGCCTGTGGGACGTCTATAACCAGTACCACATGGGCACCACCGCCGAGAACGTCGCGAAGAAATACGAGATTTCCCGCGCCGAGCAGGACGAGTTCGCGCTGAACTCGCAGCTGAAGGCGGAAGCCGCGCAAAAGGCCGGCAAGTTCAAGGATGAGATCCTGCCGCTGGAAATCGTCCAGAAAAAAGGCAGCATCGTGTTCGACACCGACGAATACGTCAAGCCGGGCTCGACCATCGAAGCGCTGTCGAGCCTGCGTCCTGCCTTCGCCAAGGATGGCACGGTCACCGCCGGCAACGCCTCCGGCCTGAACGACGGCGCCGCCGCCGTCATCATGATGTCCGCCTCCAAGGCCAAGGAACTGGGCCTGACCGTGCTGGCCAAGGTCAAGGCCTACGCTTCGTCCGGCCTGGACCCGGCCTTCATGGGCATGGGCCCGGTCTCGGCCACCAAGCTGTGCCTGAAAAAGGCCGGCTGGACCCCTGACGACCTGGACCTGATGGAAATCAACGAAGCCTTCGCCGCCCAGGCCGTGGCCGTGAACAAGGAAATGGGCTGGGACACCAGCAAGATCAACGTGAACGGCGGCGCCATCGCCATCGGTCACCCGATCGGTGCATCCGGCGCCCGCATCCTGGTCACGCTGATCCACGAAATGGTGCGCCGCGACGCCAAGAAAGGCCTGGCCTCGCTGTGCATCGGCGGCGGCATGGGCGTGGCGCTGGCGATCGAACGCGCCTGAACACTGTCCTGATTTGTAGCATCCGCAGCAGTGCCGCGCCGGGCGGGTCCCGGCGCGGTGTCAGACGATTTTTGGTGTCAATTTAAGAGGGGACGAAAAATGGCAAGAGTTGCATTAGTAACCGGCGGCATGGGTGGCTTGGGCGAGGCAGTGTGTTTCAAACTGTCGGCACTGGGCTATATCGTAGTCACCACGTATTCCCCTGGCAATCCGAAGGTCGAGCAATGGCTCGCCACTACCCGCGACCAGGGCTTTAATTTCCGCGCATACCCATGCGACGTGGCCGATTACGATTCGGCCCAGGCGTGCGTCGCCGCGATCGTCAAAGATATCGGTCCAATCGACGTGCTGGTGAACAACGCCGGCATCACCCGCGACATGACTTTCAAGAAGATGGACAAGCCGAACTGGGACGCCGTCATGGCCACCAACCTGGATTCCGTGTTCAACATGACCAAGCCGGTGTGCGACGGCATGGTGGAACGCGGCTGGGGCCGCATCATCAATATCTCGTCGGTCAACGGCCAGAAGGGCGCCTTCGGCCAGACCAACTATTCGGCCGCCAAGGCCGGCATGCACGGCTTCACCAAGGCGCTGGCGCTGGAAGTGGCCCGCAAGGGCGTGACCGTCAACACCATCTCGCCGGGTTACATCGGCACCAAGATGGTGATGGAGATCCCGCAGGAAGTGCTCGACACCAAGATCATCCCGCAGATTCCGATGGCCCGCCTGGGCAAGCCGGAAGAAGTGGCGGGCCTGGTTGCCTACCTGTCGTCGGACGAGGCAGCCTTCGTCACCGGCGCCAATATCGCCATCAACGGCGGCCAGCACATGTCCTAAGCGGCATGTGGCAGTAGCCCCGGGCCAGGTTCGTTCGCGATCCTGGCTTTTTTTTCGTACAATCTGCTATCGATGCTTAAAGGATAGCCATGTTCGACCCGACCTCGCCCCTGTTTCCGCCCGTCCTGCCGTCGCGCCACGGCATGCTGGCGGTCGACGACCTGCACACCATCTACTGGGAAGAGGTCGGCAATCCGCAGGGCATCCCGGTGGTGTTCCTGCATGGCGGTCCGGGCGCCGGCCTGTCGCCGCAGCACCGCCGCTTCTTCGACCCGGAGCAGTACCGCGTGATCCTGTTCGACCAGCGCGGCGCCGGCAAGTCGCTGCCGCTGGGCGAATGCCGCAACAACACCACCGAGCTGCTGATCGCCGACATCGAGCGCCTGCGCGCCATGTTCGGCATCGAGCAGTGGCTGGTGTTCGGCGGCTCCTGGGGCTCGACGCTGGCGCTGGCCTACGGCCAGGCGCATCCCGAGCGCTGCCTGGGCTTCATCCTGCGCGGCATCTTCCTGTGCACGCAGGCGGAAATCGACTGGTTCCTGCACGGCGCCCAATGGTTCCATCCCGAGGTGCACGCTGAATTCGTCGCGCCCATCCCGCCGGCCGAACGCGGCAACCTGCTGCAGGCCTACGTCGACCGCATCATGAGCGACGACCCGGCCATCCACTGGCCGGCGGTGCGCGCCTGGAGCCGCTTCGAAGGCCGCCGCGTGTTCCTGATGCCGCAGGCCGAGGATCCGCCGTCCGACACGCTGGACCTGGGCGTGGGCCGGCTCGAATCGCACTACATGGCCAACCTGGGCTTCTTCAGCGAGGACCAGCTGCTGCGCAACGTCGACCGCATCGCCCACCTGCCGGCGGTGATCGTGCAGGGCCGCTACGACGTGATCTGCCCGCCGGTGTCGGCGTGGCGGCTGCACCAGGCCTGGCCCGGATCGCTGCTCACCATGGTGCCGGACGCCGGCCATGGCGCGATGGAAAAGGGCATCTCGCGCGCGCTGGTGGGCGCCACCGAGCAGTTCAAGCAGACGCGCGGATTTGCCTGAGCCGGCGCCGAACCGGCCCGGAATTGGGGGACACCCGGCGCGGGCTGATACACTATCGATAATTCCAGTCCTTACGCATCCATGAATATACAAGTCGGCGATATCGGCCACATCATCCAGCTGGCGATCGCGCCGGTGTTCCTGCTGACCGGCGTCTGCACCAATCTTGTGGTGCTGACCAACCGCCTGGCGCGCATCATCGACCGTTCGCGGGTGCTGGAGGACCGGCTCGACATCGGCTACAGCGACGCCTACCTGAACGAACTCGATGTGCTCTACCGAAGATCGCACCTGATCAACGTCTCGATCACGCTGTCGACCGCCTGCGGGCTGCTGATTTGCCTGGTGATCGCGATGCTGTTCTGGGGCGATATCACCAACATCTCGCTCGATAAGTACATCGCGGGCATGTTCGTGGTGGCGATGCTGGCCCTGATCGGCAGCTTCTACTACCTGCTGCGCGAGATCTTCATTGCCTCGGCGGCGATGCGCGCGCACCGCCATGTGCGCCGCCCGGCCAAATAACTTTGTAAAGAATAGAGTACCGATATGCACGACTACCAACGCCCTCCGACCCTGTACCGCTACGGCGTGCGCGAAGACCTGGAACTGGCGCTGACCCAGGGCCAGTTCATCCTGACCCCGGCCAACAGCTGCCTGACGCTGAGCTTTTCCAAAGTGTGGGACCGCAAGCTGTTCGAGCTGTTCTCGTCGGACAGCTGCCTGGTCATCCACAACACCGAGGAATTCGGTGAGCGCCTGCACCGCGCGGTGCAGCGCACCTTGCCCAGCTGGGCGGGCATCGACGGCGCCGTCGAATACGGCACCCGCGCGGCCCTGGGCGCGGCCTTCACCAAGACCGCGGCCGAAGCGCAGGAACAGGAATGGCAGTTCGCCTGGCGCGCCATGCAGGCCAAGCTGAGTCTCAATCCGGTGCTGGTGAAGATCGGCAGCCTGGAAAACTTCGCGGAGCTGCGCGACCGCGATACGTATTTAGCTTAATTATTTAGGCTCTTCGCGGCGGTCGAGGCGCGCCAGCACGGCGCTCATCATGCGCTCGATATCGCCGCGTATCATCTTCGCGCCGAGGATGCCGGGCACGTAGAAGTTCGGTATCAGCTTGCCGCTGTAGACCACCTTGGTGCCGCCGGTTTCGGGCACCGGTATCAATTCCCAATGCGATTCGTAGTGCTTCATGTCGCCGGAGATCAGCGAGATGTCGATCGACGACATCGGCTGCTCGGTCGCGCGCACGATCAGGTGGATGGACTTGGACATGAACAGGAAGCGCGCCACGCCGAACTGCTCGATGATGACCTCATTGCCGTTGCGTGACAAAACCCGGCACGACTCCATGTCCGGCACGAATTCCGCCATGCGCTCATAACCCGTGAGGATGCGCCATACCTTCGGCAGTGGCGCCGCCACCGTGCCGGTGGCGTCCACTTCGTACATGTGCAGCGCATCGAGCTCCACCCGGTTGACCGACACCTCCAGCTTGGGCAATTCAAGCCTGGGTGTCTGTGCCATCACTGGAGCGGCCACACCCAATAACAAAAACAAAAGGAATCGCATCATCGTTCCAGCGTAAGGGAAAGGGTGGCAGAATACAAGAGCGCTACCGCACCCTCCGCCAAATTCGGGAGCGGAAGCCGGGACTTTAGAAGCCCAGGTCTAGAGATTTGCGTTTTAATGCGGGCATGTCCATGCCCCACGTCTGACTCTAACAACCATAATGACAACTTCACCATACCCACACCTGCTGGCTCCCCTCGATCTTGGCTTCACGACGCTGCGCAACCGCGTCGTCATGGGCTCCATGCACACCGGTCTTGAGGACCGCTTCTACAACTACGGCAAGCTGGCCGCCTTCTACCGCGAGCGGGCGCGCGGCGGGGTGGGGCTGATCGTCACCGGCGGCATCTCGCCCAACCGCTCCGGATGGCTGCTGCCCTTCGGCGGCACGCTCAATTTCAAGGGCGACGTGATCAACCACCGCCGCGTCACCAGCGCGGTGCACGAGGAGGGCGGCAAGATCCTGATGCAGATACTGCACGCGGGCCGCTACGGCTACCAGCCCTTCGTGGTATCGGCGTCGGAGAAGAAATCGCCGATCTCGCCGTTCAAGCCGCGCGCGCTGACCGAGGCCGGCATCGAAGCGACCATCCGCGACTACGCCCGCTGCGCCAGGCTGGCGCGCGACGCCGGCTACGATGGCGTCGAGGTGATGGGCAGCGAAGGCTATCTGCTCAACCAGTTCCTGTGCGCGCGCACCAACCTGCGCACCGACCAGTGGGGCGGCAGCATCGAGAACCGCATGCGGCTGTCGGTGGAAATCGTCAAGCGCATCCGCGCGGAAGTGGGCAATGACTTCATCATCATGTACCGCCACTCGCTGCTCGACCTGGTCGACGGCGGCAACACCTGGGAAGACGTGGTGGCCGTGGCCAAGGCCCTGCAGCATGCCGGCGTGACCATCCTCAATTCCGGCTACGGCTGGCACGAGGCGCGTGTGCCGACCATCGTCACCTCGGTGCCGCGCGCCGCCTTCGCCAGCCTGGCGGGCCGCCTGCGCCGCGAGGTGACGATACCTGTCGTGGCCTCCAACCGCATCAACATGCCGGCCGAGGCGGAAGGCATCCTGCAGCGCGGCGACGCCGACATGATCTCGATGGCGCGTCCCTTCCTGGCCGACTCGCACTTCGTCGTCAAGGCGGCGCAGGGCCGCACCGACGAAATCAACACCTGCATCGGCTGCAACCAGGCCTGCCTCGATCACACCTTCTCCAACAAGCGCGCCAGCTGCCTGGTGAACCCGCGCGCCTGCCACGAGACGGAACTGGTCTACGCGCCGGCGGCGAAGAAGCGCCGCGTGGCGGTGGTCGGCGCCGGGCCGGCCGGTTTGTCGGCGGCCACGGTGGCGGCGGAATGCGGGCATGACGTGACCCTGTTCGACTCCAGCGACAGCGTCGGCGGCCAGTTCAAGATCGCCATGCAGATCCCGGGCAAGGAGGAATTCGCCGAGACCATCCGCTACTTCCGCCGCAAGCTGGAGCTGACCGGCGTGAAGGTCAAGCTGGGCGTGCGCGTCACGCGCGAGCAGCTCATCGCGGAAGGCTATGACGACGTGGTGGTCGCCACCGGCATCAAGGTGCGCCGCCCGCCGATCGAAGGCATCGACCACCCGAAGGTGCTGTCGTATATCGACGTCCTGCAGAACAAGGCGCCGGTGGGCAAGCGCGTGGCCATCATCGGCGCGGGCGGCATCGGCTTCGACGTGGGCGAGTACTTGCTGCACGATCCCAAACACCCGCTGCCGCTGGCGCTGGATGTCTGGGCCAAAGAATGGGGCGTGGACATGAAGGGCGACACGCCGGGCGGTCTGACGACCGTCTCCGCGCCGGAGCCGGTGCGCCAGCTGTATCTGCTGCAGCGCAAGACATCCAAGCTGGGCGCGGGCCTCGGCAAGACCTCGGGCTGGGTGCACCGCGCAGTCCTGGCGCGCAACGGCGTGGTGATGCTGGCCGGCGTGCAGTACGACCGCATCGACGACCAGGGCCTGCACGTGACCATCGCCGGCGAGCAGCGTTTGCTGTCGGTGGATAACGTGGTGGTCTGCGCGGGGCAGGACAGCCTGACCGAGTTGATGCCGTCGGAAGAGGAGGTCAAGGCCAACGCCAAGTGGCCGCGCTTCCACAAGATCGGCGGCGCGGCATTGGCCGCGGAGCTGGACGCCAAGCGCGCCATCAAGGAAGGCGCGGAGCTGGCGGTCAGCCTGTAATGCTACAGCCGCTTTAGCGCGGTATCGATGTCCACCGTGTACAACTCGGTGGGCAGGCTGACGGTGGCGGCGTCGCATGCGATATCGACGTTGCCGCCATCCTCCAGCCGCAGCGTGGCCTTGTGGTTTGCGCTGCAAGCGTTGATCACCGCCTGTGCCGCCGCCTGTTCCGAGAACAGCGCGCGCCCCTCCGCGCCAACCACGCCCATGCCGGGCCGCAGCGCCTTGCAGGACGGGCCGCCGGCGATGCGGGCGACATCCGGTTCGTTGTACATGCTGACGGCGCCGCCGCAATCGGCGCGCATCAGTTGCGCCACCAGCGCGTGGGCGACCAGCGCGGTGGTCGCCGCGCCCCATTTCTCCGCAGGCTTGAACACCGCTGCCGGCGTGCGCGCGTAGGCCGCCATCACGTTGGCCAGCGGCTCATCGCCCGTCACGCGGGACAACCAGCGCGGCTGACAGCCAACGGCCGTGCCGCATTCCAAGGCTTGCGCAAAGTCGCCCTTGCCGCTGCGTTGCGCCATGCCGTAGTAATCGCGCAGCATTAGCGTCGCCGGCTTGTCGTTGGCGCGGCTGGCCAGCCCGAGGGCATGGAAGGCCATGCCGCAGGCGTAGGGCGTCGATCCCCATTGGCGGTCCGCGACCTGCCGCCAGCTCTTGCGGTTGGCGGCGACCACGCAGCCGTTGACCGCTTTTTCCAGTTCGCCCTTCAGCGCCTCGTGGTCCCGCCAGCCCAGTGCCGCGCTGGTGCGCCAGCGCAGGAACTCCGCTCCGCCTTCGCTGATCATCGCGCGGTCGTCCTTCCACTTGTCGTCCCAGCTTGCCGGTTGCAGCAGATGACTGATTTCATGCGCGACGAAGCCGCGCATCTCCGGTTACATGCGCGCCGGCGCGTCCGCTGAAAAGGTCAGGCGCATGGTGCTGCGGTGGGCCACGTCGCCACGCCAGCCGTTCGCCTCCGGCGATATTGCGGCGATGACGTATGGGACGGGGAAGTCGATATCCGGCAGCGCCTTCGCCAGATAGGTGGTGGCGTCGAGGATGCTGTCGCCGAGGAAGCGCGTGTCGGCTGCCGACAATCGCGGGTCCAGATGTATCTTTGCGGCCGCTCCCTGCGGCAGCGGTTGCAGCAGCAGGGCCACCGGCAAGTAGTGCGCGTTGGCCGTGGTCGAGGGCAGTGTGGCCGCGTCGCCGGATGGACGGCCATCCACGACGACCGCGCCGCCTGGTGCGCTGAACTTCCACGAGACGGCGCCGCAGGACGCGGGACTGACGGCATAGGCGCTGGTGTGGGCGTAGAAGCCCTGGCCTATCGGATAGGACCAGGGATAGACACGGTCAAGGCTGCGCGTGGCGGCGGGCACGCGGAAGCGCAGGCTGCTGCAGGATGCTGTCTTGCGGCGTATCTGGTTGCCGTCCACTTCACCGCAACCGTCGAGCGCTGTCCAGTCGCGGCGAAGTTCGGCGGCGCTGGACGGCGGGATGCCGGGATTGGTGAAGTCCAGCGCGTTGCACGTCGCGGGAATGTCGTAGCGCAGTTCCAGGCTGGTGTTGTCGGTCGCGCTGAGCGTGACGGCGACCGATTGCGCTGATGCCGGTCCCGCCAGCGTCAGCGCCAACAGGGTGGCTGAACTACCTTTCAATGCTGCTTCTCCTGAAGTTGATCGACCATGCGAACCACCGTTTGGTCGAAGGTCTGCTTGCCGGCCATGTACGGGCGCCATTCGTTTTCTATCGGCGGCAGCAGCGGCGACCAGTAGCCTTTGAACAGGCCGCGCTTGTCGGCGTAGGATTCGTAGGCTATGCCATCGCGTTTGTACGCGTCCTTCACCACGGTGCCGACGGTGTAGAACTGTACCCCGTGCCACAGGTCCGAATCGGGACTGCGCTGCGTGGCCTTGAGGCGCGCTTCGATGGCGTTCTCCAATTTTTCCGTCGACGCGATGTGCGAAATTTCGTGATACACCATCTCCAGCGACGCCAGGCCTTGATAGTCGGGACGTCCGCTGGGGATCACCGTCTGCGTGTCGGTGTATCCGCCCTGGCGCGTGCCGGTGTCCACCACGACGTCGATCCGGATGGGCGTGAGGGGGAAGGGCGCTTGTAAGTAGCGGGCGATGCCTTCCTGGATCTCCGCACCGTAGCGCTCGTCGAGCCGCTTCGCTTCGGTGATCCATTGCTGGTTGCTGGCGTCCTGCTGCGCCCAGATGCAGCGCGCGTACATCGGCGCGACGCTGTCCAGCATGGCCGCCAGTTGTGGCGGCAGCGCCAGGCCGCCGGCCTCGCGCCGCGTGTCGGCCACGCTCAACGCCATTTTGATGGACGCCATTTGTTCGTCGAACAGCGGGTCGCGCTTGGCGTAGTTGTCGCGGTAGTGGGCGACGGCCTTGCGCAGCGCGACCATCTCGTCGGCGGTTGGCGCGGCCGTCCAGCTGATTTTTTCCACCAGCTCCGGATGCACTCCCAGGTTGTACAGGAAGTGGTGCAGGTTCATCAGGAACGCGCTGTGGAACTCCAGCTGTACGCGCACCGGCGAGGCATCCGCGCCGGCAACGATCAGCGACAACGGCAGCGCCGCCGCGCAACGCATCAAGGCGCGCCTAGTGAGCATGGTGGCCGCCGCTGGTGACATTGCCCATATTGGCCAGTATGGATTCGGTCATTCCCTTTGCCAGCTCCTGCTCGCCGATGAAGATCTCGCCCGCGCGTTCACCGCGCAGCAGTTCCGCCTCCTCGTCGCTGTGTGTACGCACCACGGTCTTGATGTCGGGGTTGAGGGCACGCGCCGTCTCGATCATGGTCCGCACGTGGAAGGTATCCGGCGTGGCGATCACCAGCATCGCCGCGCGCGCGATGTGCGCCTGGATCAGCACCGCCGGCTCCCCCGCGTTGCCGGCCACCGCGTGCCCGCCTTCCTTGCGCAGCTGGTCCACCAGTTCGCGATTCTGCTCGGCCACCACGAAGGGAATGCCTCGCCCGGCGAGCGCCGCGGCGATGCGCCGGCCCACGCGGCCATAGCCGACCAGCACGACCTGTCCCGACAGATGCTCCTGCGGCACGGACGCCGGCAGCTCCGCCAGCGGATCGGCGGCGCGCTCGAACTTGGCCGCCAGCGCCACATTCCTGCCCAGCCAGCGCTCCAGCGGTTTGGTGGCGCGGAACACCAGCGGATTGAGCGCGATGGAGATGATGGCGCCGGCCAGGATCAGGCTTTGTCCCTCGGCCGGCATCAGGCCCAGGGACAGGCCCAGCGCCGCCAGGATGAAGGAGAACTCGCCGATCTGCGCCAGGCTGGCCGACACCATCAGCGCCGTCTTGGCCGGGTAGCGCAGCAGCAGCACCAGCAGGAAGGCCACCACCGATTTGCCGGCCACGATGATGGTCACCACGGCCAGCAGCTTGAGCGGCTGCTCGACCAGTATCGACGGCTCGAACAGCATGCCGACCGAAACGAAGAACAGCACCGCGAACGCGTCGCGCAGCGGCAGCGATTCCTCGGCGGCGCGGTGCGCCAGTGCGGATTCGCGCAGCACCATGCCGGCGAAGAAGGCGCCCAGCGCGAAGGAGACGCCGAAGTAGTAGGTCGATGCGTAGGCGATGCCGACGGCGGCGGCGATCACGCACAGTGTGAACAGCTCGCGTGAGCTGGTGCGCGCCACCTGCCACAAGATCCACGGGAACAGCTTGCGGCCCACCACCAGCATCAGCGCGATGAAGGCGCCCACCTGGCCCAGCGTGATCGCCAGCGTGGTCCACAGGCTGGTGCCGCCCGTCGCGGCGGCGCCGTGGCTGTCCACCGCCGTGCCGCCCAGCGAACCGGCCAATGCCGGCAGCAGCACCAGCACCAGCACCGTCACCAGGTCCTCCACCACCAGCCAGCCGACCGCGATGCGGCCATTGAAGCTATCGAGGATGCCGCGCTCCTCCAGTGCCCGCAGCAGCACCACTGTGCTGGCCACCGACAGCGCCAGGCCGAATACCAGCCCGCCGCCCAGGCTCCAGCCCCAGAAGTGGGCCAGCGCCATGCCCAGCGCGGTGGCGACCGCGATCTGCAGCACGGCGCCCGGCAGCGCCACGCGCCGTACAGCCCAGAGATCGTCGAGGGAAAAATGCAGGCCGACGCCGAACATCATCAGCATCACGCCGATTTCGGCGAGCTGCCCGGCCAGCGCCGTATCGGCCACGAAGCCCGGCGTGGCGGGACCGATGATGATGCCCGCAGCCAGATAGCCTACCAGCGCCGGCAGCTTGAGGCGCGTTGCGAGGTAGCCGAACAAAAGGCCGAAGCCAAGTGCGGCCGCGATGGTGGTGATCAGGCTGATATTGTGGGGCATGCGTGCGGGGCTCCTGCAAGGGTAGGGGAGCCCTAGCGTAGCACAATCATGCCCGCGCCGATCACATGATCAGTGCCGCCGGTGTCATGCGGGTGGCGACGCCGAAGCGGTTGAAGGCGTTCATCAGCGATACGGCCACCGTCACGTCGGCCAGTTCTTTCTCGCTCAGGACAGCGATCGCCTTTTGATAGTCGCTGTCCGGCACATTGGTCTGGTCGACGCGGGTCACGCTCTCGGCCCAGGCCAGCGCAGCGCGCTCCTTGTCGCTGAACAGCGCGGCCGCTTCTTCCCACACCTGCACCAGCGCCACCTTGTCGATCCGGACGCCCTGGTTCAGCAGGTCGCGCGTGTGCATGTCGATGCAGAAGGCGCAGTTGTTGATCTGCGATACGCGCAGGTAGACTAGTTCCACCAGTTCGGCCGGCAGGCCGCAGGTTTGCACGTAGTGCTTGACGGCGGTGAAGCCCTTGTAGGCCTCCGGGGCATGCTTGAATACTTCGATGCGCTTGCTCATGACTATTCCCTGGCTGGTTGCGAATGGCGTCATTCTGCCGCCGCATGGATCAGTCGTGAAGAGCCAAGAATGGGTTATCCGGCTAGGCCATGTTCAAAGCAGCCGGAGTATCCGCTTGCCCAGTTCGCGCGCCCGCTGCGGCGTGTCGATGTTGGTGAAGCCCAGCAGCAGCGCCGACGCGGCATGCGGCAGCACCGTGCGTTCGGACAGCGCCAGGGCCGCCATGCCGTCTTGCCGCATGCGTTCGGCCAGGGCGCGGTCGGTGTGGCGGCCCTTCATGCGCAGGATCAGGTGCATGCCGCCTGGCTGCGGATCGATGTGCAGGTGCTTGCCCAGCACCGCGTCCAGGCCTTGCGCCGCGATCTGGCGGCGTTCCGCGTACAGGCGGCGCATGCGCTGGATGTGGCGGGCGAAGTGGCCTTCGTTCATGAAGTCGCTGACGATGGTCTGTGTCAGGACAGGCCCGCCGCCGCCGAAGGTCTGGCTGACCTGTTCGAAGCGCAGCACCTGCGCCGGCGGCACCACCAGGTAGGCCAGCCGCAGCGCCGGGAACAGCACCTTGCTGAAGGTGCCGGCGTACAGCACGCGGCCATCGCGGTCCAGGCTTTGCAGCGCCGGCAGCGGGCGGCTGGCGTAGCGGTATTCGCCGTCGTAGTCGTCTTCGACGATCCAGGCGTCGGCCTGCGCGGCCCAGTCCAGCAACGCCAGGCGGCGCGGCAGCGACAGCGATACGCACAATGAGCATTGATGCGCCGGCGTGACGACGGCGGCCCTGGCGCGCGGCGCCGTGGCCACGCCGTGCGATACCACCAGGCCTTCCGCGTCGACCGCAACCGGGGCCAGCTTCATGCCGGCATGCGTGAGCAGTTCGCTGGTGGGCGGGAAGCCCGGATCCTCGACCCACACGCTGTCGCCGGGTTGCAGCAGGGCGCGCGTGATCAGCTCCAGCGTGTTGCGGTAGCCGGAGGTGATGAACACCTGCGACGGCGAACATTGGATGCCGCGCGACAGGCTCAGATAGGTGGCGATGGCCGCGCGCAGCGCCGGCTCGCCGAAGAAGGGCGGGCTGGCCATGTCGTCGGACTGCGTGGCGCGGACGGCGCGCGCCGCCAGCCGCGCCCACACCTTGCGCGGAAACGCGTCCAGCGCCGGCAAGCCCATTTGGAAGGGACGGTTCGCCGATACCGTTGCTGGCGATGCGCTGGCGGGCTGCTTGCGGGCGCGCGCGGAAGGCGTCGCCGGCATCGCCGTCGCCGCATGGCGCGCCAGCGCAGGCGTGACCACCGTGCCGGCCTGGCCGCGTGTCTCCACATAGCCTTCCGCCACCAGCAGCGAGTAGGCCGCTTCGACCGTTCCGCGCGCCAGGCCCAGTTCCAGCGCCAGCGCGCGCGCCGACGGGATGCGGGCCTCCGGCAGCAGCAGGCCGTCGGCGATGGCGTTGCGGAAGCGGATGTAGATCTGCCGGTAGAGCGGTTCGGCGGCATCGTCGTCGAGCTGGAGGAAATCGGGCTTGGTTTTCATGGCCTAGTCGGGATGTCGTTTTATGGCTCTGTGGATTATGCCATTGGCGCCATAAGATTGCGTTTTAAAAGGAGCAAGCATGGACGACCAACTGAAGGATGTGGAAACGCCGGAGCAGCTGCGCGCCTGCTATCCCGTGATGAAGCAACTGCGCCCGCACCTGGCGACCGAGGACGAATTCGTCGCCCGCGTGACGCGCATGCGCGGGCAGGGCTACCGCATCCTGGCCGCGTGGGACGAGGGCGAAGTGGTGGCGCTGGCCGGATATCGCCTGGAGGAGAACCTGGTGTACGGCCGCTTCCTGTACGTCGACGATCTGGTGGCCGACGAGAAGATGCGCGGCCGGCGCTGGGGCGCGCGGCTGCTGGAGCGCTTGACGGCTTACGCGGAGCGCGCGGAATGCGTCAAGCTGGTGCTCGACACGGGCATGGCGAACGCGCTGGCGCAGCGCTTCTACTTCCGCGAGGGGTTGCTGACCGGCGCGATGCGCTTCGGTAAATTCCTGAAAGCGGGTGCGGCATGAAGATCCTGCACATCACATGCAGCCCGCGCGGGGAGCAATCGGTGAGCTACCGGCTGTCCCAGCGCGTGATGGACCGTCTTCTGACGCGGCACCCCGCCGCGCAGATCGTCACGCGCGACCTGTGCGCCGAGCCCCTGCCGCATATCGACGGCGCGTATGCGGCGGCGCTGGGCGGCGGCGCGCGAGTGGGCAATGGGCGCGCCGTGTCGTCGCATGCGCTGTCGGAGCGGTTGATCGCCGAATTGCGCGACGCCGATTACGTGGTCATCGCCACGCCGATGCACAACTTCACGGTGCCGTCGGTGCTGAAGGCCTGGCTGGACCATGTGGTGCGTATCGGCGTCACCTTCAACGTCACGCCGGAGGGCAAGGCCGGCACGCTGGCGGATCGTCCGGTGTACATCGCCGTCAGCTCCGGCGGCTACCGCAGCGGCGAGCGCGCCCGCCAGCCCGACTTCCTCGAACCCTACCTCAAAGCGCTGCTGCCGACGATAGGCTTGAAGAACCTGAGCTTCGTGTCCGTCCAGGCCACCGCCGCCGGCCCTGAAACGACAACGGCCGCATTCGCGGCCGTCGAGCGGGAACTGGACGACTGCGTCGCCGGTGCCTGATTAGATCCGTCGCACCACCACGCAGCCGATCGAGTAGCCGGCGCCGAAGGAGCAGATCACGCCCAGCTGGCCGGGCGCCATGTCGTCCGAGTATTTGTGGAAGGCGATCACCGAACCGGCCGACGAGGTGTTGGCGTAGGTGTCCAGGATCACCGGCGCCTCGCCCGGCTCGGCGTCGCGGCCCAGCACCATGCGGCTGATCAGCAGGTTCATGTTCAGGTTGGCCTGGTGCAGCCAGTAGCGGCTCACCTGCGGCACTTCCAGGCCGGCGCTGGCGATGGTGGACTTGATCATGTCGGCGGCCATCGGGCACACGTCCTTGAACACCTTGCGGCCCTGCTGGCGGAACAGCTTGTCCGGCTGGCCGATGCCCGATTCGTCGAAGCGGTTCAGGAAGCCGAAGTTGTTGCGGATGTTGTTGGAGAAGCTGGTCTTGAGCTTGGTCTCGACGATCTCCCAGCGGTGCGCGCCCTTGGCCGTGTCGGCCGCCTCGATCACCATCGCCGTGCAGGCGTCGCCGAAGATGAAGTGGCTGTCGCGGTCGCGCCAGTTCAGGTGGCCGCTGGTGATTTCAGGATTGAGCACCAGCACCGCGCGCGCCTGGCCGCTCTGCACCGCCGCCACCGCCTGCTGGATGCCGAAGGTGGCCGACGAGCAGGCCACGTTCATGTCGAAGCCGTAGCCCTCGATGCCCAGCGCGCCCTGCACCTCGACCGCCATCGCCGGGTAGCCGCGCTGCATGTTGGAGCAGGCCACCAGCACCATGTCGATATCGGCCGGCACGCGGCCGGCGCGGTCCAGCGCCAGGCGCGCCGCCGCCACGCAGATTTCCGCCTGCAGCGACAGCTCCTCGTCCGCGCGCTCGGGGATGCGCGACACCATGCGGGCCGGGTCCAGGATGCCGCTCTTCTCCATCACGTAGCGCGACTTGATGCCGGACGCCTTTTCAATGAAGGCCACGCTGGACATTTCCAGCGCCGTGACGGTGCCGTCCGCGATGGCGGCGGCGTTGTCGGCGTTAAACTGCCCGGCGTAGGCGTTGAAGCATTCCACCAGCTCTTCGTTGGAGATCGACTGGGCTGGCGTAAAGAGACCGGTACCGCTGATGACCGCTTGTTTCATGGTTAAACTTTCAAATTAAGCAATGGCGTGCGCCAGTAATGACGCAAATTCTACACAATGACTGCACGTTCGGCGAAAATAAAAGCGGCGCCCTTGAGGCGCCGCTGAATTCGGTGGTGAAAACCGCTTATTTCTTGGCCAGTTCCTTCTTGATGGCCAGATCCTTCTTGACCTCGACCTCCGCCTTCACCACGGTGGTCTCGGGCTTGGCCAGCTGCACCGGCAACCCTTTCAGGTGGTTGAGCGCCTGCGCCAGCTGGAAGTCGTCGGCGCTGCCGTATTCCAGCGGCTTGCGTTTCTTCTCCAGCGCCACGATGCGCAGCTGTTCTTCCAGCTCGTCGCGCTTGCTCTTGGCGATTTCCTGGTCGCGGTCGTTGCTCAGGTGCTTGTCGAGGTCGGCCTCGCGGGTGCGCAGCGCGTTCAGGCCGTCGCCGTCGGCGTTCTCGTCCACCGCCAGGTCGGGCACGATGCCCTTGGCCTGGATCGAGCGGCCGTTCGGCGTGTAGTAGCGCGCCGTGGTCAGCTTGACGGCGGTGTCGGCGGTCAGCTGGCGGATGGTTTGCACCGAACCCTTGCCGAAGGTCTGGGTGCCGACGATGTCGGCCCGCTTGTAGTCCTGCAGCGCGCCGGCGACGATTTCCGACGCCGAGGCCGAGCCGGTGTTGACCAACACCACCATCGGCACCTGCTTGACCGCGGCCGGCAGCTTGGACAGCGCGTCGCCGTCGTTGCGTAGCGCGTAGTATTCGGGACGGCCGTAGAAGATCTGCTTGGAGTCCGGCAGCTGGCCGTTGGTCGAGACGATGGCCGCGTCCTTGGGCAGGAAGGCCGCCGCCACGCCGATCGCGCCTTGCAGCACGCCGCCCGGATCGTTGCGCAGGTCCAGCACCAGGCCCTTGATGTTCGGGTCCTGTTTGTACAGTTCGACAATCTTGGCGGCCAGGTCGTCCACGGTCGGCTCCTGGAACTGCGAGATGCGCAGCCATGCATAGCCGGGCTCGACCATTTTGCCCTTGACGCTCTTCTGGTGGATCTCCTCGCGCGTGATGTTGAACACCAGCGGCTCGGCCTCGCCCTTGCGCAGCACCGTCATGCTGACCTTGGTGTGCGGCTCGCCGCGCATCTTCTTGATCGACTCGTCCAGGCTCAGGCCCTTGACCGGCGTGCTGTCCAGGCGCGAGATCAGGTCGCCCGCCTTGATGCCGGCGCGCCAGGCCGGCGAGTCCTCGATCGGCGCGACGATCTTGATATAGCCGTCCTCGCTCTGGCCGATCTCGATGCCCAGGCCGACGAACTTGCCCTGCGAACCTTCACGCAGTTCGGCGTAGGCTTTCTTGTCCAGGTAGGCGGAGTGCGGGTCCAGCGAGGCGACCATGCCGGAGATGGCTTCGGTCAGCAGCTTCTTGTCCTCGACCTTTTCGACGTAGTCGGATTTGATCAGGCCGAACACGTCGGCCAGCTGGCGCAGTTCCTCCAGCGGCAGTGGCGGGTCCACCGGCTTTTGCGCCATGGCGGAAAACTGCAGCGAGATCGCAATGCCGGCCACCACGCCCAGCCCGACCAATCCAGAATTCTTTAATTTCTTGCCCATGTTTCACCTATCGAACTGTTGCCGGCAGCCGTCGCCGGCGGGCCATCCCGCCTCAACGCGCTTGAGTCGAGTATAAACCTGATTCTCGGCAAACATGGTAGCCATCGCGAAATGATTTATACCTTTACGAGAATTTACAACGCCTGGCGTTGACATTTGAAGCACACCAGCGCCCGCTTGGCGGTACGTCAATTTTGCTGTTTTGTACGCAGTGTATCTATCACGCTCACGACCGTAAGCAATTGTAAGAAGTCCTGTAACGGCGGGAGGTGCGACCTACACTGAACTCGTAATTCTCTCTACCCTGAAGTGGTTTTCGCCTGCGCCCCAAGCGCAGGCTTTTTTTTATCTACGGAGCCGACATGCGTCTTAACTTCTCTTCCACGTTGCAGCGCCTGGCCGTCGCGCTGGCGCTAAGCGCGGCCCTGCTGCCGGCCCACGCGGTGCCTGTCATGGACATCCGCGCCGAGGACATGCTGCCAATGGCGGCCGAGCTGAAAAAATCGCTCAACCTCAACGCCAACCAGCAGACCCTGTGGCAGCAGACCGAAACCAGGACCCGCAACCTGCTGCGCGAGCGCCAGGCCCGCCGCGAGCGCCTGCAGGCGGCCACGCTGGCCGGCGTGCAGGGCGCCAATGTCGAGCTGCGCGACCTGGCCAAGACGGTGGACGAGGAAACCACCGCCAGCGCGCTGGAAGAAAAGCTGCTGCGCGAATGGTGGCTGACCGTCAACGATGCCTTGGATGAAACGCAACGCCAGGCGGTGGTGCAGCTGGTGGCCGAGCAGCTGCAGCGCGTGCCGGACTCCGGTGCCCACAACGGCGCCATGCCGCACAAGCAGGAGGGCGGCGAGCAGCATCGCGGCGGCCGCAAGGGCATGGGTGGCGTGGGTGGCATGGGCGGCAGCATTGGCGGCCCCGGCGGCGCCAGCATCAGCCTGCCGGGCGGAGGCGGCTGAGCGGCGGTGTGTATCGTAAAGTAAAAATCGGGCGCTAGCCCTTTTGGCCAGCGGGGCTGCCGGTAGAATGTGCAGCCTATGAGCAAACTGATCTCCCTCGCCTGCCTGGTCCTGTTGGGCGCCTCCGAAGTCCACGCACAAACCGACGCCACGCCCGCCAAGCCGGCATTGGGGCCGGACGGCAAGCCGGTGCCGCAGGTCACCATCAGCGGCGGCCGCGCCAGCGACATGGACGAGCGCCGCAACTCGGTGGCCGGCAAGCAGGTCTACGGCCGCGAGGAGCTCGACCGTAACGGCGACAGCAATCTCGGCGACGTCCTCAAGCGCCTGCCCGGCGTGACCCTCGGCGGCCGCCCCGGCCGCGGCGGCGACGTCCGCATGCGCGGCATGGGCAGCGGCTACACCCAGGTGCTGCTGAACGGCGAACGGCCGCCGGCCGGCTTCTCGATGGAATCGCTGTCGCCCGACCAGGTCGAGCGCGTCGAGGTGATGCGCGGCCCGGTCGCCGAGCACAGCACGCGCGCCATCGCCGGCACCATCAACATCATCCTGCGCGACGGCTACCAGCAGAAGGACAAGCAGCTCAAGCTCACCGACAACATCGAGCAGGGCCGCCACGCGCCCAACGTCTCGCTGACGGTGCCGGGCAAGACCGGCAGCCTGACCTGGCTGCTGACCGGCTCGGTCTTCGAGAACCGCCAGCACGACCAGGCCGAAACCTATAACCGCGACACCCGCGACGACGGCGTGGTGCTCAAGGACCAGAACGTGCTCGACCAGACCAAGCGCACGACGCGCGGCCTGCACCTGACGCCGCGCCTGTCGTACAAGTTCGACAACGGCGACACGCTGAACTTCCAGCCTTTCCTGATGGTCAACCGCAGCGACAGCACCGCGCGCAGCGACCTGGCGCAGAACTTCGGCCTGGTGCCGCCGGCCCTGCTGCAGCCGCCCGAGTACAACCTGGCGCTGACCGGCAGCCATGCGGAATCGACCTTCCTGCGCGGCTTCGGCAACTGGGTGCACAAGCTGGCGGGCGCGTCCAAGCTGGACGTCAAGTTCGGCTTCGGCGCCGGCCACAGCGACAGCGACTCGCTGCGCTACCAGTACGACAACGCCGGCAACCTGCTGCAGCGCTACAGCGACGACGCCACCGTGCGCGACCGCAGCGCCAGCACCGGCGGCAAGTACACCACGCCGATCGGCAAGGAACACGCGCTGGCGGCCGGCTGGGATATCGAGCTGGGCCACCGCGTCGAGACCAAGACCTCGCTCGACAAGAACGGCGTCTCGCAGTACGGCGATGCCGGCGACAACCTGAGCGCCGACACCCGCCGCCTGGCCGTGTTCGCGCAGGACGAGTGGGACATCAGCCAGCAATGGTCGGGCTACGCCGGCCTGCGCTGGGAGGGCATCCGCACCACCAGCAGCCGCGCCGGCCAGGACATCAGCAACACCAGTAGCGTGCTGAGCCCGCTGCTGCACGGCGTCTACCGCATTCCCGGCCACGACAAGGACCAGGTCCGCGCCAGCCTGACCAAGAGCTACAAGGCCGCCAACATCCAGGACCTGATCGCCTTGCCGTCGCTGTCGCGGCTCAACAGCGCCACCCGGCCCGACCGCACCGGCAACCCCGACCTGAAGCCCGAGCTGGCGACCGGCCTCGACTTCGCGTACGAGCACTACCTGGGCCGCGGCGGCATCGTCACGGCCGGCGGCTTCGTGCGCGACATCAAGGACCTGATCCGCCGCGAGCTGACCCTGCAAAACACGCCGACCGGCCCGCGCTGGGTGTCGACGCCGGCCAACATCGGCCACGCGCGCACCAAGGGCATCGAGCTGGAGGCCAAGCTGCAGCTGCAGGAACTGATCGCGGGCGGCCCGGCGATTGATTTCCGTTCCAACTACAGCCGCTTCTGGTCCAGCGTGGACGGCATCCCCGGCCCCGACAACCGGCTCGACGCGCAACCGAAGCAGACCGCCAACGCCGGCCTGGACTGGCGCCTGAAACCGGTGCCGCTGACCCTGGGCGCCAGCCTGAACTGGACGCCGGCCACCATCATCCAGAGCAGCGCCGAGCAGGTCGTGACCACCAGCCGCAAGCGCTCGTTCGACGCCTATGCGCTCTGGAAATACAGTTCACACCATCAAATCCGCATTTCAGCCAATAATCTGATGGCGGAGGACGCGCTCGGTAGTAATATCGTGACCGCCAACGGCCTGGCACAACTGGCCAACACGACCAACCAGACGTACGTCGTCTGGAGCGTCAAATACGAAATGAAATTCTGACCAAGAAGGAAACGCAGTGAAACGATATGTGCTGAGCGCGCTGACCCTGAGCCTGATGACCGCCTTCGCCGGCGCCGCCGACACCGCCCCGGTGTCCGGCATCGACACCCAATACATCGACGCCGGCGTGCGTCCGCAAGACGACTTCTACCGCTACCTGAACGGTGGCTGGCTGAAGACCGCGCAGATCCCGGAAGACAAGTCCAGCTGGGGCACCTTCGCCAAGCTGCGCGACGACGTGCTGCCGCAGCTGCGCGCCATCATCGAGGCGGCCGAGGCCGACAAGACCCGCAAGGCCGGCAGCGACGCCCAGAAGATCGGTGATATGTACGCCAGCTTCATGGACGAGAAAAAGCTGGAGTCGCTGGGCGTGAAGCCGCTGGCAGGCGAGCTCAACCGCATCCGCGCGATCAAGGACAAGAAAGCCTTCCCGATGCTGATCGCCCACCTGGGCGAGATCGGCGTCGGCACGCCGTACGGCCTGTACGTGAGCCAGGACGCGCGCGAATCGACCAAATACGCGGTCGGCATCTCGCAAAGCGGCCTGGGCCTGCCGGACCGCGACTACTACCTGAAGAAGGACGACGCCAAGCTGGCCGGCACGCTGGTCAAATACGAAGCGCATGTGGCCAAGATCCTGGCGCTGGGCGGCGACAAGCACGCCGCCGCCAGCGCCAAGGCCGTGGTCGCGCTGGAGACCGCGCTGGCCGAGGCGCAATGGAGCAAGGTCGAGAACCGCGATCCGGTCAAGCGCTACAACAAGATGTCGATCGCCAAGCTGGCCGAGCTGGCGCCGGGCTACGACTGGCAGCACGCGCTGGCGGCGGCCGGCGTGGCCAACAAGATCGACTACGTCATCGTCAACCAGCCGGGCTACCTGGGCGGCTTCAACACCGCGCTGGACAAGACCGACCTGGCGACCTGGAAATCCTACTTCGAATGGCAGCTGCTGCGCCGCGCCTCGCCCTACCTGTCGAAGGACTTCGCCGACGCCAACTTCGATTTCTACAGCACCGTGCTGACCGGCGTGGCGGTCAAGCCGCCGCGCTGGAAATCGGCGGTGGGCCTGGTGGAGAACAGCCTGGGCGAAGTGCTGGGCAAGCTGTACGTGGGCCAGTACTTCCCGCCCGAGCGCAAGGCGCGCATGGAAGAGCTGGTCAAGAACCTGCTGGCCGCGTACAAGAGCAGCATCGACACGCTGGACTGGATGAGTCCGGAAACCAAGCAGCAGGCGCAAGCCAAGCTGGCCAAGTTCACGCCCAAGATCGGCTACCCGAACAAATGGCGCGACTACGCGTCGCTGGCCATCGTCAAGGGCGACCTGGTGGGCAACGCCATGCGCGCCTCGGTGTTCAGCCACCAGCGCATGATCAACAAGCTGGGCAAGCCGATCGACCGCGAAGAATGGGGCATGACGCCGCAGACCATCAACGCGTATTACAACTCGACGATGAACGAGATCGTGTTCCCGGCCGCCATCCTGCAGCCGCCGTTCTTCGACGCCAAGGCCGACGACGCGGTCAACTACGGCGCCATCGGCGCGGTGATCGGGCACGAGATCAGCCACGGCTTCGACGACAAGGGCAGCCAGTCGGACGGCGACGGCAACCTGCGCGACTGGTGGACCAAGGAAGACCGCGCCAACTTCAAGGCCAAGACCGACGCCCTGGTCAAGCAATACGACGGCTACAGCCCGATCAAGGGCTACCACGTCAACGGCGCGCTGACCCTGGGCGAGAACATCGCTGACAACAGCGGCGTGGCGATCGCGTACAAGGCGTACAAGCTGTCGCTGGGCGGCAAGGAAGCGCCGGTGATCGACGGCCTGACGGGCGACCAGCGTTTCTACATGGGCTTTGCGCAGGTATGGCGCAGCAAGACGCGCGACGAGCAGCAGATCATGCTGATCAAGACCGACCCGCACTCGCCGGGCCAGTTCCGCGCCAACGGCACCATGGTCAACCAGCCGGGCTTCTACGAAGCGTTCGGCGTCAAGCCGGGCGACCAGATGTATGTTGCGCCGGAACAGCGCGTGATCATCTGGTAAGCGCTTAACCGCGGGAAAAAAACACAAAAAGGCCACTGCATGTGGTCTTTTTGTTATCGTTGTACAACTTGGGGTCAAGTCTGGCATTCGGACACGAGCTCTGCTGTAGACGGCGCATACAGCAGAGCTCGTGTCCGAATGCCAGACTTGACCCCACCCCCGTTACAGGAGAGAGAGTCTTGAAAGCACATTTGTTAAGCGCGCTGATGCTGGCGCTGCTGGCTTCGGCCGGCGTCCAGGCGCAGCAAAAAAGTTCGGGCGTCGAGCTCGACGGTATCAACGCGGCGGTCCGGCCGCAGGACGATTTTTTCCTCAACCTGAACGGCAAGTGGCTGGCCAAGACGGAAATCCCGGCCGACAAGTCGAGCTGGGGCTCGTTTGAAAAACTCGACGACGACACCAAGCCGCAACTGCGCGCCATCATCGAGGCGGCCGCCGCCGATCCGAACAAGACGCCCGGCTCGGATGCCCAGCGCATCGGCGATTTCTTCGCCAGCTATATGGACGAGGCCAAGCTCGAACAGCTGGGCCTGACCCCGCTGCGCGCCGACCTGGACCGCGTGGCCGCGCTCAAGGACAAGAAGGACATCCCGGCCCTGATCGCGCACTTCAACCGTTACGGCGTGACCGCGCCCTACGGCTTCGCCATCCACCAGGACAACAAGGATTCGACCAGGTACGTGGCCGACTTGGTGCAGGACGGCCTGAGCCTGCCCGACCGCGACTACTACCTGAAAAAGTCGGACAAGAAGATGGCCGACACGCTGGCCAAGTACCAGCAGCACGTGACCAGCATGCTGACGCTGGCCGGCAACGCCAACCCGGCGGCCGACGCCAGGGCCATCGTGGCGCTGGAGACCGAGCTGGCCAAAATCCAGTGGACCAAGGTCGAGCTGCGCGATCCGGTCAAGGCCTACAACAAGGTGCCGCTGGCCAAGCTGTCCAAGCTGGCGCCGGGCTACGACTGGACCACCTGGCTCAACGACACCGGCATCGCCGGCAAGGTCGACTACGTGATCGTCAGCCAGCCCAGCTTCATCACCGGCTTCAACAAGCTGCTGGACAAGACCCCGCTGGCCACCTGGCAAGCCTGGTTCCGCTGGCAGGTGATCCACGCCAGCGCGCCCTACCTGTCGAAGGATTTCGCGAAGGAGAACTTCGCCTTCTACGGCACCGTGCTGGGCGACATCAAGGAACAGGAGCCGCGCTGGAAGCGCGCGGTCAACGCCACCGACGGCGCGCTGGGCGAGAGCCTGGGCAAGCTGTACGTCGAGCAGCACTTCCCGGCCGAGCGCAAGGCGCGCATGGAGGCGCTGGTGCAGAACCTGCTGGCGGCCTTCAAGCAGAGCATCGACACGCTCGACTGGATGGGCCCGGCCACCAAGGAACAGGCGCGGGCCAAGCTGGCCAAGTTCATGGTCAAGATCGGCTATCCGAACAAGTGGCGCGACTACTCGCCGCTGGTGGTGGCCAGGGATGACCTGGTGGGCAATGTCCAGCGCTCGCGCGCCTTCGACTACAACAAGGAAGTGAACAAGCTCGGCAAGCCGGTCGACCGCGACGAATGGGGCATGACGCCGCAGACCATCAACGCCTACTACAACCCGGAGCTGAACGAGATCGTGTTCCCGGCCGCCATCCTGCAGCCGCCGTTCTTCAACGCCGACGCCGACGACGCGGTCAACTACGGCGCCATCGGCGCGGTGATCGGCCACGAGATCAGCCACGGCTTCGACGACCAGGGCGCCCAGTACGACGGCGACGGCAACCTGCGCGACTGGTGGACCAAGGCCGACCACAAGAACTTCGCGGCCAAGAGCAAGATGCTGGTCAAGCAGTACAACGCCTTCAGTCCGCTCAAGGGCTACCACGTCAACGGCGAGCTGACCCTGGGCGAGAACATCGCCGACAACAGTGGCGCGGCGATCGCGCTCAAGGCCTACCTGATCTCGCTGAACGGCCAGCCGTCGCCGGTGATCGACGGCCTGACCGGCGAGCAGCGCTTCTACATGGGCTTTGGCCAGGTGTGGCGCAGCAAGATCCGCGACGCCCAGCAAATCGTTTACCTCAAATCCGATCCGCACTCGCCGGACCAGTTCCGTGCCAACGGCACAGTGCGCAATCAGCCGGGTTTTTACAACGCTTTTGGCGTAAAACCCGGCGATAAAATGTATCTGGCGCCAAAAGACCGCGTCATCATGTGGTAAGACTTTATGCCATTGCGGCACTGTGATATAAAGCGCAACAGGGCCAAACACCGTGGATTGGCCTTTATACAATCAAGAGGATAATTTCGTGAAACGTCATCTCGTAAGTGCATTGACCCTGAGCCTGATCGCAGGCCTGGCGGGTGCCGCCGACAACACCACAAGTGTAGCCCCGGCCAGCGCCCAAGTAGCAAACGCCAAGCCAGTCTCCGGCATCGCGGTGGAATACATCGATCCAGCGGTACGCGCGCAGGACGACCTGTTCACCCACATGAACGGCAAATGGCTGGCCACGACTGAAATCCCGGCCGACAAGGCCAGCTGGGGCAGCTTCGCCAAGCTGCGCGACGACATCCAGCCGCAACTGCGCGCCATCATCGAAGGCGCCGCCGCCAACCAGGCCGGCGGCCCTGAAGCGCAACGCATCGGCGACTTCTACGCCAGCTTCATGGATGAAGCCAAACTGGAACAGCTGGGCCTGACCCCGCTGAACGCGGAACTGGCCAAGATCGACGCCGTGAACAACAAGAAGCAGCTGCCGGCGCTGATCGCCCACCTGAACAAGATCGGCGTGACCGCGCCGTACGGCTACGGCATCCACCAGGACAACAAGGATTCGACCAAGTACGTGGTCGACCTGGGCCAGGACGGCCTGGGCCTGCCGGACCGCGACTACTACCTGAAAGCGGACGACAAGAAGATGGCCGAGGCGCTGGCCAAGTATGAGCTGCACGTGGCCAAGATGCTGACCATGGCTGGCGACGCCCACGGCGCCGTCACCGCGCACGCCATCGTAGAATTCGAAAAAGAACTGGCCAAGCTGCAATGGACCAAGGTCGAACTGCGCGACCCGGTCAAGGCCTACAACAAGGTCGACATCGCCAAGCTGGGCAAGGTCGCGCCGGGCTACGACTGGAACGCCTACCTGGCGGACGCCGGCGTGAAGGGCAAGGTCAACTACGTGATCGTCGGCCAGCCTAGCTACCTGAAGGGCATGACCGCGCTGCTGGCCAAGACCCAGCTCGACACGCTGAAGGCCTACTTCCGCTGGCACCTGCTGCAATCGAGCGCGCCTTACCTGAGCAAGGCCTACGTCGACGAGAACTTCGCCTTCTACGGCACCGTGCTGAGCGGCGTGACCGAACAGCGCCCACGCTGGAAGCGCGGCGTGTCCGTGACCGAAGGCGCGCTGGGCGAAGCCGTCGGCAAGATCTACGTCGAGCAGAACTTCCCGGCCGAGCGCAAGGCGCGCATGCAGACGCTGGTGAACAACCTGCTGGCCGCATACAAGACCAGCATCGACCAGCTGGACTGGATGAGCCCGGTCACCAAGAAACAGGCGCAGGAGAAGCTGGCCAAGTTCACCACCAAGATCGCGTACCCGAACCACTGGCGCGACTACAGCAAGCTGGTGGTGTCCAAGGACGACCTGGTTGGCAACGTGCTGCGTTCGCGCGAGTTCGAGTACAACAAGGAACTGGCCAAGCTGGGCAAGCCGATCGACCGCGAAGAGTGGGGTATGACGCCGCAAACCGTCAACGCCTACTACAACCCGGAAATGAACGAGATCGTGTTCCCGGCCTCGATCCTGCAGGCACCGTTCTTCAATGCTGATGCGGACGACGCGGTCAACTACGGCGCCATCGGCGGCGTGATCGGCCACGAAATCAGCCACGGCTTCGACGACCAGGGCGCCCAGTACGACGGCGACGGCAACCTGCGCGACTGGTGGACCGCTGCGGACCACAAGAACTTCGCGGCCAAGACCAAGATGCTGGTGGAGCAGTACAACCAGTTCAGCCCGCTGCCTGGCTACCACGTCAACGGCGAGCTGACGCTGGGCGAGAACATCGCCGACAACAGCGGCATCGCGATCGCGTACAAGGCGTACAAGCTGTCGCTGGGTGGCAAGGAAGCGCCGGTGATCGACGGCCTGACCGGCGACCAGCGCTTCTACATGGGCTTTGCGCAAGTGTGGCGCCTGAAGATGCGTGAAGCGCAGCAGATTGTGCAGCTCAAGACCGACCCGCACTCGCCAGGCCAGTTCCGCGCCAACGGCCCGATGCGCAACCAGCCAGGCTTCTACGACGCCTTCAACGTGAAGCCAGGCGACAAGATGTACCTGGAACCAAAAGACCGCGTGATCATGTGGTAACCACCGCATAGACGCAACCAAGGGCCGCAGCGATGCGGCCCTTTTTATTGCACCCCGTCGTCGCTCCCGCCTGCGCGGGAACGACGCGTCGCCTGTTAAACTAGAGGCTTCCAATTACAAGTATCCGGTATCCCATGCGCCTGCGTCATTCCGCACTCCTCGTTTTGCCCCTGCTGCTGGCCGCTTGCGGCGATTCGTTCACGCCGGTCGATGTCTACATGGCCAAGACGCCGGAATGCACGACCTGGCAGGAAGGCTCGCGCTACGATCTGCCGCGCGGGATCAGCGTGTCGACCACGCCGCCGGTCACGCTGCCGGACGGCGGCGCCGAGTTCACCTTTGTCTACCTGGTGCCGCGCGGTGAGCGCGCCCTGTTCCTCAGCCGCGAATATCATGTCACCGCGCCGAAGGGGCCGGTGCTGGCCAAGGCGGAACTGGTCAGCTTCTACCAGCGCGCCACCAACTCGCGGCCGGAAATCGTCGACGTGATTCCCAAGGTGCCCGATATGCTGGTGGCCGGCGCCACCAGCGACGATACGATCTGGCGCGTGCGCCTGCGCGTGAAGGAGAAGCTGCCGGAACGCTTCGACGTGGTGCCGCCCGCCTTCGAGATCGCGCTGACCAAGTACCCGATGCGCACCTTCACCTACCGCTACTTCGCCGACCGCAAGGCCTTCGGCCTGTGCAGCTAAGCTGGCGGATTTCCGCATAAGCCACGCCCGGTTCATGCGGATTTCCGCCTGAAGCGCCGCGCGCCGCGCACGTCATCCCTTAAAAATCAATGACTTGAACCGCAGCCCGTGCTTGGCACGGAAGCTGCATTGTCTCCCGGTAACTACAACCGCAAAGGAGACACGCATGTCCAAGTTCCGTCTGTTATCGCTGGCCCTCGCGCTGGCCGCCGCCACGGGCGCGCAAGCGCAGGAAGTGGTCCGCCTCGGCAACCTCAAGTTCGCCCACTACGGCGCCGTCTCGTACATCAAGGAAATCGCGCCCAAGTGCGGCATCAAGGTGGAAGAGCACGTCTTCGCCAAGGGCCCGGACGTGATGCAAGCCATCCTGGCCGGCGAGCTCGACGTCGGCGCCACCGCCTCCGAGGCGGCCATCTCCGGCCGTGCCAACGGCGCGCCGATCTACGTCGTGGCCGGCTTCGCCAAGGGCGGCGCCCGCCTGGTCGCCCGTCCCGACAGCAACATCAAGTCGATCAAGGATTTGAAGGGCAAGAAAGTTGGCGTCACGCGCGGCGGCATCCACGAGGTGCTGCTGATCGCCGAGCTGGCCCAGGCCGGCCTGACCGCCTCCGACCAGCCGGGCAAGGACGTACAGCTGATCTTCCTGGCGTTTGCCGACCTGAACCAGGCGCTGATGGGCAAGAACCTCGACGCCATCATGCAGAGCGAACCGCAATCCTCGCAGGCCATCAACAAAGGCTACGGCGTGGAGGTGATGAAGCCGTATGACACGCCGATCGGCGCGCCGGTGCGCACGATGGTGATGAGCGAGAAGTTCTACAAGGAGCACCGCGCCACAGCCGCCAAGTTCATGACCTGCTTCGTGCAGGCCACCAAGCTGTTCATCGACAACAAGCCGGTGGCCGAGAAATACGTGCGCGAGGTGATCTTCAAGAACCAGATCACCAAGGACGACTTCGACGACGCCATCAGCAATTCGCCGTACAGCTACGACATCACGCCCGAGCACATCCAGATCACCACCGACGTGATGGCCAAGCACGGCACCGGCAAGATGCGCTCCGCGCCGGTGGCCAAGGACTGGGTCAAGACCGACCTGCTGGAAGCGGCCAAGAAAAGCCTCAATATTAAATAACCACGGAGACTCACCATGAGCAAGCAAGACTGGCGGCAAGCCGCCTCGGGTGCGGTCGTGCCCATCGTTATCGTCGCCCTGTGGCAAGCCAGCGCCATGCTGGGCTGGGTCAATCCGCAGGTGCTGCCGTCGCCGTTCGCGGTGGTGCACAAGTGGATCGAATATCTGTTGCCGCTGACCGCCTACGATCCGGCCACGCAGTCGTGGCTGGCCTGGGCTCTGTCCGGCGAACTGCTGGGCGACACTTTCAGCAGCATGTACCGTGTGGTGGTCGGCTTCGCCATCGGCGCCGGCCTGGCGCTGCCGCTGGGCCTGCTGATGGGATCGAGCCAGCGCATGTACGCGTGGTTCAATCCGCTGATGCAGGTGCTGCGGCCGATTCCGCCGATCGCCTACATTCCACTGGCCATCCTGTGGTTCGGGCTGGGCAACGCGCCGGCCGTGTTCCTGATCGCGCTGGGTGCGTTCTTCCCGGTGCTGGTCAACACCATCGCCGGCGTGCGCCAGGTGGACGGCATCTACATCCGCGCCGCCCGCAACCTGGGCGTGAGCCAGCGCACCATGTTCGTCCGCGTGATGCTGCCGGCCGCCGTGCCCTACATCCTGTCCGGCGTGCGCATCGGCATCGGCACCGCCTTCATCGTGGTCATCGTGTCCGAGATGATCGCCGTGAACAACGGCCTGGGCTTCCGCATCCTCGAAGCGCGCGAATACTTCTGGTCCGACAAAATCATCGCCGGCATGATCAGTATCGGCCTGCTGGGCCTGGTCATCGACGTCGGCATGAACAAACTGAACAATCATTTGCTGCGCTGGCACCGCGGCCTGGAGAACTGACATGACCCATATCGAAGTCAACGCCGTCAACAAGGTCTTCAAGACCGACAGCCGCGAAGTGATCGCCCTCAAGGACATCAACCTGGAGATCCCGCAAGGCCAGTTCGTCTGCCTGCTGGGGCCCTCGGGCTGCGGCAAGTCCACGTTGCTGAACGCCATCGCCGGCTTCTCGCTGCCGTCGTCCGGCACCATCACCGCCGACAACAAGCTGGTCACCGGCCCCGGCCCGGAACGCGGCATGGTGTTCCAGGAGTACGCGCTGTTTCCGTGGATGACGGTGGAAAAAAACATCGCCTTCGGCCTGGAAATCAAGGGCATGCCGCAGGCGGAGATCGCGGCCAAGGTCGATCAATTGCTGGGCATGCTGTCGCTGGGCGACTTCAAGCACCGCTTCCCGAAAGACCTGTCCGGCGGCATGCGCCAGCGGGTGGCCATCGCCCGCGTGCTGGCGCTCGATTCGCCGATCATGCTGATGGACGAACCGTTCGGCGCGCTGGACGCGCTGACCCGCCGCAACCTGCAGGATGAACTGCTGCGCATCTGGGCCGAGCTGAAGAAGACCATCATCTTCGTCACTCACAGCATCGAGGAAGCGATCTACCTGGCCGACCGCATCGTCGTGATGACCTACCGCCCCGGCACCGTCAAGCGCGACATGATGGTGGACCTGCCGCGCCTGCGCGACCCGTCCGCCGCCGAGTTCAACGCCCTCAAGCGCGAGCTGGGCCAGCTGGTGATGGAGGAACAGCAGCGCCACCACAACGACGAGATGCGCATGGCGGCGGTGGACTGAGCGGGTGCAGTAGAATCTGCCCATGCGTGCCCAAAAAAACCTGCTGCTGTTTGTCGTCACCTTTGCCTGCGCGCTGGGCCTGATCGCCGGCTCCTACCTGGCCGGCACCTGGCGCGCGCGCGAGGAACTGCGGCAGCAGGGCCAGCGCCAACTGCAATTGATGGCGCCGGACCTGCAGTCGCTGCTGCAAAAATATGAAACCCTGCCGTTCGTGCTGGGCTTCCAGCCCGACCTGATCGAAGCGCTGGCGCATCCGTCCGATGCGCCGGCCATCACCCGCCTCAACAGCACACTGCAAACCATCCAGCAGCAGGCCAAGGTCGGCGCCATCTACGTGATGGACCGCGACGGCCTGACCATCGGCGCCAGCAACTGGAACCAGCCGCTGGGCTTCGTCGGCAAGAATTTCTCCTACCGTCCCTACTTCGACGCCGCGCTGCACGGCAGGGCGGGGCGCTTCTACGGCATCGGCACCAGCACCAGCGAGGCCGGCTACTTCATCGCCCAGCCCGTGTACCGCAACGGCACGGCAGGCGGCCCGGTCGCCGGCGTGGTGGCCGTGAAGATCAGCCTGGCCGACTTCGAACGCACCTGGCGCAGCAGCGACGACGCCATCGTGCTGGCCGACAGTTCCGGCGTCATCTTCCTCAGCAACCGTCCGGACTGGATCTACCGCAGCCTGCACGCGCTGGACGCGGCCACCGAGCGCCACCTCGCGCACACCCAGCAATACACCGGCCAGAAAGTCACGCCGCTGAAAGGGCACCCCGATTTGTTCGTCACGCAGCCGGTCGGCCAGCTGGGCTGGGAGCTGATGCTGTTCCCCGCCCAGCAGCGCGTGCTGCGCACCGGCATGCAGTGGGCGGCGGCGGCGGCGCTGCTGGAGGCTTGCGCGGCCGTGTCGAGCTGGGCGCTGCACCAGCGCCGCCGCCGCATGGAAGAACGCATGGCCTCGGCCGCCGCGCTGCGCCAGGCCGCCGCCGAGCTGGACGACAAGATCGTCGAACGCACGCAGCAACTGCGCACCACCAACCAGCATCTGGAAAGCAAGTACGCCAAGTTGCAGGAGACCGAACACCTGCTGCGCTCCACGCAGAACGAACTGGTCCAGGCAGGCAAGCTGGCGATGCTGGGCCAGATGGCGGCCGGCATCACCCACGAACTGAACCAGCCGCTGGCCGCGATCCGCGCCTTCGCCGACAACGCCCGCGTGTTCCTGGAGCGCGGGCAGGGCGCGCAGGTCGAGGGCAACCTCGGCCACATCAGCGAAGCCAGCGCACGCATGGGCGCCATCATCGGCCAGCTCAAGGGCTTCGCGCGCAAGGACGAGACGGTGGCCGTGGTCGACCTGGCGGTCTCGGTACGCGCCTCGGCGTTCTTGCTGGAGAGCGAATTCCGCCGCCACGCCGTCGCGCTGGACATCGCCGTGACCGACGGCCTGAAGGTGACCGGCAACAGCGTGCGCATCGAACAAGTGTTGATCAACCTGCTGCGCAACGCGCTCGACGCGGTCGAGACGGCCGAGCGGCGCGAAGTGGCCATCCGCCTGGAACGCGAAGGCGCCTGCGCGCTGGTCAGCATCAGCGACAGCGGCGCCGGCATACCCGAGCAGGTGGTGGCGCACCTGTTCGAACCATTCTTCACCACCAAGCCGTCCGGCAAGGGACTGGGCCTGGGGCTGGCGATCTCGTCGTCCATCGTGCAGGCCATGAACGGCCAGCTGACGGCGCATAATCCAACCGGCGGCGGCGCGCGCTTCGAGCTGCGCCTGCCGCTGCAAACCGAGGGGACTTGAAGTGCAGGCAATCTTGATCGAAGACGAAGCCGCGCTGCGCCTGGCCACCAGCCAGACGCTGGAACTGGGCGGCTTCAGCGTGCAGGCCTGCGCCAGCGCCGAGGAAGCGCTGGCGCTGCTGCGTGCCGACTATCCCGGCGTGATCGTCACCGACGTGCGCCTGCCGGGCCGCTCCGGCCTGGAGCTGCTGGCGCAGGCCGCCGCGCTGGATGCGGAACTGCCGGTCATCGTCGTCACCGGCCACGGCGACGTCGAGATGGCGGTGTCGGCGATGCGCAGCGGCGCCTACGACTTCATCGAAAAACCGTTCGCGGCCGAGCGCCTGCTGGACGCGGTGCGCCGCGCGCAGGAGCGCCGCCGGCTGGTGCTGGAAAACCGCCAGCTGCGCAGCGACCGCGCCCGGCATCCCGACATGCCGGACCTGGTCGGCCGCTCGGCCGCTATCGAACAGTTGAAAGTCCTGATCCGCAACATCGCCCCGGTCGGCGTGGACGTGCTGATCAACGGCCAGACCGGCACCGGCAAGGAAGTGGCAGCCCGCCTGCTGCACGCCGCCAGCGGACGCAAGGGCAACTTCGTCGCCATCAACTGCGGCGCGCTGCCGGAATCGGTGTTTGAAAGCGAAATCTTCGGCCACGAAGCGGGCGCCTTCACCGGTGCGCAAAAGCGCCGCATCGGCAAGCTGGAGTACGCGCAGGGCGGCACCGTCTTCCTCGACGAGATCGAAAGCATGCCGATGGCCTTGCAGGTCAAATTGCTGCGCGTATTGCAGGAACGGCGGCTGGAAAGATTGGGCGCCAACGACACCGTCGCGCTGGACTGCACCATCGTCGCCGCCACCAAACTTGATCTATTACAGTTGAGCGCGCAGGGCCAGTTCCGCGAAGACCTGTACTACCGGCTCAGCGTGGTCAGCATCGAGCTGCCGCGCCTGCGCGACCGGCGCGACGACATTCCGCTGCTGCTGGCCCACTTCACCGCCGACGCGGCCGCCCGCTACCGCCGCCCGCTGCCGCAGTGGAGCGCGCAGCAGATGGCGCAATGGCAGGCGGCCGAGTGGCCGGGCAACGTGCGCGAACTGCGCAACTTCGCCGAGCGGCTGGTGCTGGGCGTG